>JADHXQ010000126.1 GCA_016782885.1 Phycisphaerae bacterium
GTGTATGAAGAGCAAGATGCTTGTCGCCCTGGTCGCTTTGTTTTCGTGGCTTGCCGCTTCGGCGCCGGGGATCGATCTCCTCAAGGAAGACGAGGCGAAGATCAAGCGGGAGGTCTGGGACAGCTACCGCACCGTCGACAAGTACATCAAGTCCGATCCGGAGTTCCGGAACCGGCGTGAGGAGAAGGCAAAATACCAGGCCGCTCTGGCGACGGAGCGGAAGTGGCTGACGGTGGACCGGCGGAAGATATTCGAGGCATGGAGGAAGAAACAAAAGCCGATCTGGTCGATCCGGTTCGACATCAACATCTGCCCCGATCGCATCCAGACGTTCGTCAACAACAGCATCGCGCACATCCAGTTCTACAAGATCGGAAAAGCTGCCCAAATCGAGATATTCGCCGAGGGCGGGCAGGCGGCCTTCAGCGGCATGAAGGCCTTCGAGACCGGCGCGGGCGCCCACTGGAAGAAGTTCACCCGCCCGATCCTGAACCACCTGCCATAAAAAGCTAGTTCTTTGGTGCGGGCGGTTTGGGCTTGGGGTCGCCGGGGGCGCCTGTGCGTTCGAACTTGAAGACCGAAAAGCCCTTCGGCTCGAGGGAGAAGTTTACGTCGCCCCACGGGCCGAGTTTCTTCCATTTGCCGTCCTCGAACTGCGACATGATGATGGGGTTTTCCTTGGTCTGGCGAAGCGCGACAACCATCCCCTGCCACGCGCCGGCGCTGTGGTTGGAGAAGACAACTACATCGGTCTTCTTGTCGATCGGGTAAACGGCGACCAGCGCCTCGCCCTGCTTGACGGCCAGGTAGAAATCCTCGGGAAACGCCGTCGCGCCCTTGGGCAGGCCGGGCGCTTTGGGCTTGTTGTCGGCGGTCCGTGCAGTCGGCGTGGAGTAGATCGCGGGCTTGATGTCCTTCTTGACCCCGACGGCGGGCGGTTTGACGGACTCGGCGAAGCTGGCGGCCGGGTCCCACTTGACGACCGGGTCCTTGACGACCGCCGCGCCGGGCTTTGTCGCAAACCTGAACACGGCCGCATCTGCCGGGGGCAGGGCGAAGTTGACTATCTCCCGCGCGCCGAGCTGGTCCCATTTGCCGGTCTTGCGGTTGAAACGCGAAACGACGATCTCCTTGCCCTTTTCCTGTCGGACGTCCATGACCGCACCCTGCCAGGCCCAGGCGTTCTGGTTGCAGACGTAGGCGATTTGGCTTCCGTCGGGGTGCTTGAACATTCCCGCGAGCAGTTCGCCCTGGCTGAACCCGAGCCAGTAGTCCTTCGGGAATGGCGTGGTGTTTGCCTCCATTCCGGGCTTCTTGTCTTTGTTGGTGTCGGCGCGGCGGCGTGTCGGAGTCGCATAGACCGCCTCGGGCAGGCCGATCTCGCCGATGAGTTTGTAGAGCGGCTGCATGTGCCTGCCGATGCGAACGAGGTGGTGCCCCTCGAACCACCGCTTGGACGTATCCTTCACGCGCGGCGCGTAGGGTCCGCTGATGAACCAGAGCACGACCTTGACGCCGTGGGCGATGGACGTGTTGAGCGTGTAGAGGTTGCGGTTGTAGTCGTGGACGAGCATCCACTTGCCCATAACGCTGCGCCGCTTGGCGGCGATCTTGCGGTAGAAGTTGAGCATGTGGGAATTCCACCCGAAGCCGCGGGCCCAGTGGTAGTCGTACCATGCGCAGACGCCCTGGTGCGTGGGGAAGTGCTCGCAGTAGAGGTAGCGGTACGTGCCGACCCAGATCGGATGGGTCGGGTCCCACGTGCGGATCATGCGGACCCAGCCGTCGAGGAACTTGAAGTTGCCGCACCAGTCGAGGCGCTCGTTCCAGAGGTTATATCCCCAGACGGCGTCGGAGTCCTTGATCTTGAGGCACATGGCCTTGACCTTGGGGCGTTGGCTCGGGCGGCGGATGTCGGCCTCGATCGGCGGCTTCCAGGCGAGGATGTCGATCATCATCTTCATCCCGTGCTTCTTGAACAGCGGAATTCTCCACGGTTCGTAGGGGCAGTGGACGGTGTTGTATCCGGCGGACTTGAGGAGACCGAGCATCCGGTCGAATTCCTTCTCGTCGCGCGGGAACTCGTCGGCCTGCCCGTAGGGCATGGAGAACGTGAAGGCAAAATCCTTGGGCAGTGCTGGCGGCGCGTCGATCTTCTCGGGCGTGTCCTTATCGGCCCCGGTCGGCGCCTCGGGTGCGGACCAGGCCGGCGAGACCAGGAAACAGAAGCAAGCCAGCACGACTATTGAACGATGCATGTATTTTCTCCACGAGTGTTTCAGGATCGGTGATTCTACCACATTCCTGGGGATTGACCAATTTGTTCCGAATTCTTCAAGGCGCCGCCAATGGCGGAAGAGATCATACCGCGCCGCACTGCGGACCGCCGCTTGAGACCAGCAGCCAATGGTTGCTTTTCTTATTGATTGAACATCAGTGAAGCATTATAAGTATGTCAGGGCTGAAGCGGCTGTATTCCTGCTTTTCGCCACGGCGAGTAGACTGATCCTCGCGGCGTGCCCGCGCTAAAACCAAAGGAACTGTAATATGAAACGGGAATGTTTTACCACTGGGCGAATTCTCGGCGTGGCCTGCCTGTTGGCGATTTGCTGTATGATTGCTCCGGCGGCGGTTGCCGCGGCGGAGGCTTATCTCGGTCCGGTGGCGGTGGTCGCCTCCAAAGACGGTAAGCGGTTGTTCGTCGCCAACGCCGACGCCAAACAGGTAGCCCTGGTCGACGTCGCGTCCGGTAAGGTCGCCGGTTCGATCGCGATGCCGGCTGAACCGACGGGCATGGTCCTGTCGCCCGACGGAGGGAAGCTTTACGTAACCTGTGCGGCGCCGAAGAGCGCCGTTGTAGTGCTGGACGCGGCGTCCGGTAAGAAGACCGCTTCGATTCCCACCGGTCACACCGCGGTCGGACCGGCGATATCCCCGGACGGTAAGGTGCTCTACGTCTGCAACCGGTTCAACAACGCCGTCGCGGTCATCGACCTGGCCAGCGGTAAGGAGACCGCGCGTATCGCGACCATCCGCGAACCGATAGCCTCGGCGATCACTCCCGACGGTAAGACGGTGTTTGTGGCCAACCATCTTCCCGGCAACCGGGCCGACACCTACAACATCGCCGCTGAGGTGACGGTAATCGACGCCGCGAGCGGGAAGACCGCGTCGATCCGGTTGCCCAACGGCAGTTCGAGCCTGCGGGGTATCTGCATTTCGCCCGATGGCAAGTACGCTTACGTCGTACACATTCTGGGTCGCTACCAGATGCCGACCACACAGGTCGAGCGGGGGTGGATGAACACCAACGCGATGAGCGTGATCGACACGGTTGCCAGGAAACTGGTCAACACGGTGCTGTTGGACGACGTGGAACTGGGCGCGGCCAATCCGTGGGGAGTGGTCTGCACGCCCGACGGCGCTTCGATCTGCGTGACCCACGCGGGCACCCACGAGGTCAGCGTCATCGACGCCAAAGGCCTGTTGAAGAAACTGCCGGCGATACCCGCCGCCAAGGACGGCAAGGCGGGGGAAGTACCCAACGACCTGGCGTTCCTGATAGAAGTTCGCAAACGGGTTGCCTTGCAGAGAAGCAGTTCCACCGAACCGCTCGACGCGACCGGGGTCAACGGTCCGCGAGGGCTGGCGGTCGTCGGATCGAAGGTCTACGCGGCAGCCTATTTCAGCGACAATCTCGCCGTGGTCGATCTGAAGCCGAAGTTCAGTAAGGTGGTATCGACGATTGCCCTCGGGCCAAAGCCCAAACTGACGCTACAGCGCCGCGGGGAGATGTACTTCAACGACGCGGTGCTGTGCTTCCAGAAATGGCAGAGCTGCGCGACCTGCCACCCCGACGCCCGCGTCGACGCCCTGAACTGGGACCTCGCCAACGATGGATTCGGTAATCCGAAGAACGCCAGGAGCATGCTGCTGGCCCACAAGACCCCGCCGGCGATGAGTTCGGGGGTCCGCCTCAATGCCGAGGCGGCGGTTCGATCGGGTATCAGGTACATCCTCTTTTCCGTCCGCCCGAAAGAAGAAAATTCCGCCACCGCGATTGACGAATACCTCAAGGCGCTCAAACCGGTCCCGAGCCCCTACCTGGTCGACGGGAAGCTCAGCGCCGCGGCCGAGCGGGGAAAGAAGCTGTTCTTCGACAAGACTGTCGGATGCGCCAAGTGCCATCCCGCCGGTCTCTACACCGACCTGTCGCTGCGAGACGTCGCCAGCAAAAGCAAGTACGATCGTCGCAAGACCTTCGACACTCCCACGCTGATCGAATGCTGGCGGACCGCCCCGTACATGCACGACGGGCAGTACACCACCATGACCGAATTGCTCACCAAGGGCAAGCACGGTACGGTCGACGCCAAGCTCGACGCCAGGCAGATCGCCGACCTGGTCGAATTCGTGCTGTCCCTGTAATAACCGGCATGGAACGCTGTCGGCGGGGTTATTCATCCTTGAATGGTCCGCACATGCGGTAAATCCCGCTGATGCTATCCGCATTATAGCCATGCTCCGTTATTCCCCAGAGATCCGCCAGGAAAGCGGTCCGTTCGGTTATCTTGTCAATATCCGATTCCGGAATGCCCGCGTCGGCAAAGCACGTGTAGCTTCCTATCTTCTCAAGCCATTGCCTGAATGTCTCGATCCCCTCTTTCGCGGCGGCAAGGTCATCGTCTTCGGTCACGCCCATTATGTTCCGGGCAAGCTGGGCGATGCGGGCAGTGTTGCAGTTTTCGGCGGCGTACGCCGTCCAGGCCAGCATCGTAATCGAGAGCCCCGCGCCGTGGGGGATGTCGTAGATCGCGCTTAAGGGGTGCTCCAGCATGTGACAGGGAAAATAAATCGGTCCGACACCGCTCGACGACAGGTCATTAAACGCCATCGTCGCCGCCCACATCAAGGTGGCCCGTCCCTGGTAGTCGGTTGGGTTGGCGAGGGTTCTTTCAGCGGCTTCCATAATCGACTTGCACAACCCCTCGACATACCGGTCCTGGATGGGCGTCCATTCGTCTTGATGCGACCAGTATCCCTCCAGGAGATGCGACATCGCGTCGGCCGCCGAAAAGGCGGTGTAATCCGCCGGTATCGTATACGTTACGGTCGGGTCCAGGATGGAAACCCTGGGGTAGAGCGGGGGATAGTTGCAGGTCCCCAGCTTGTCGAGGGTCTCATCGTTGGTGAGCACCATTCCGCCGTTCATTTCGGAACCGGCGGCAGGGATCGTCAGGACCGTCAGCAGCGGAAGAGCTGTCTCAACGGTCGAAGTGAACACGAAGAACTCGATGATGTCGGTTTCGGTGACGGCGCCGGCGCAGATGCTCTTGGAAGTGTCGATGACGCTTCCGCCACCCAGCGCCACGACCACGTCGACTTGTTCTTTTTTGGCCAGTTCCACGCCATCCCTGGCGTACGACATCAGCGGGTTGGATTTCACGCCCGGATACTCGACGATTTCCAGGCCCGCTTCCTGCAGCGAGGAGACTACCTGATCGTAGACACCGTTAGTCTTGACACTGCCCATACCGTATACCAGCAGGGCCTTCTTACCGTAGGCCCTGGCTTCGTCGCCTATCTGTGATACGGTTCCTTCGCCGAAGACGATCTTTGTCGGGTTGTGGAAAACAAAATCCTTCATGTGCAACTCCTCTATCGTGTGCCGCGTTTTGCGATTAGCGACTGCAGTAATACCACCGCAAGCAATAACATTCCAGTGATCATTTCGTTGTACCAGGGCGGAAGACTGATCCGGAGGTGGTTGATGAGATTCGGAATAATCCCCAGGATCAGCACCCCGTAAATAACATGTCCGATCTTTCCGAGCCCGCCGGTGAGAGGTATCCCGCCGATCACGACGGCAGCGATGGCGGTCAGTTCCCACCCCCCTGTAGCAGTCGGGTCAATGGCCTTGAGCCTCGATGCCAGCAACAGGCCCGCCGCTCCCGCACATCCGCCACATATCATGTAGACGAGCATTTTGCACTTGTTGACGTTCAGGCCCATCATTCTCGCGGCCTCTTCGCTGCCCCCGACGGCAAATACACTCCGGCCGAAGCTCGTATACTTCGAGACGACAACCGCGACACCAAGCGCCGCGATGAGGATGATCGCGGGATATGGTATCCCGAAACAATCGCCCCGGAATATTACCGGGAACCATCCGGAAACATTTACAACTTGCTCCGCAGCCGCCGCGGACCGGCCTTCGCCGGCCAGGACGAACGCCAATCCTTTCACTCCAAGCATCATCGCAAGAGTGGCGATAAATGGCGGGATCCCGCCCCACGTGATCAGAGCGCCATTGAAGGCGCCAATGGCGACCCCGACAAGTATGGGCGCCACCACCGCCGCCGGGGCGAACCATCGACCCGCTTGCAGCGCCACGATCGACGCCACTACCGCAATGGAGCCCACTGAAAGATCGATTCCGCCCGACAATATCACAAAAGCCATCCCAAGGGCGAGCAGGCCGAACATGCTGATCTGACGGGAAATGTTGACAAGATTCAGCGAGGTGGCGAAAGCGGGAAAACAGATACCGGCAATAACGCACAGCACCACAAGCATCACCAGGGGCCCTTGTGACTTCACTGTGTCTATCACGCCTGTTTTGATTGTCGCACTGTCCGTTTTCATCGTGGAAACCCGTGAGCTATCGCTCTCTACGCACCAATAGCACGCCGATAACGATTACGGCTTTGAAGATCATCGCATGATGGTCCCGCATATCATTCATGCCCGCGATAACGGTCACAAGCGGGATGATAACGGCCCCAATGACCGTCCCGAATATCCTTGCCCGCCCTCCGGAAAACGACGTTCCGCCGATAGCGACCGCGGCGATCGCGTCCAACTCGATGAATTTGCCCAAACCGGCGGCGTTCACGCCGCCGGTCAGCGCCACTTTCATGATTCCGGCAACAGCGCACAGAATACTGCAAAGCACATAAACACAGGCAGTGGTCCTCAGGATATTGATTCCAACCAGGCGTGCCGCCCTGGGATTGTCACCGATAGCCTCGACGTGCTTTGCGAAGACGGTTTTCTTCACCACAAAGAGCATCATCGCCACAGCAGCTATCATGATGACTATTTGAATGGGAAGGCCCGCTATCTTGTATTGACCAAGGACATTAAGGGAGGAGTTGAATGAAAAGGAAACCGATGGCTTGCCAAGGATGGTCTGGGCGAGCCCCCTGCCGGCGATCATTACAACCAGGGTCACAATGATTGGTTGGATCTTGAATTTCGAGATCAGCGTCCCGTTGAACAGACCGCAAAGCCCCCCGGCGAGTATTCCACCTGCGACAGACGGCGCCAATCCGGCGTTGGAAGTGTAGAGCCTCCCCGAAACCGCTCCGGCGATGGCCATAATCGCGCCGACCGAGATGTCGATCCCGCCCGAAGACATCACCATGGTCATCCCCAGCGCCACGAGCAATACGGGAAACGCCTGGATCAGGGTATTGTCCAGGGTGCCCCAGGAAAGGAAACCCGGAGTGAACCACGCGGTGACGCCGAGCGACAGCAGGAGGAAGCTCCAAACGCCATAGTTCCTGACGTTCTGTCTTTGGGCGATTGCGCGCCGGAAAGCGCCAAGAGCGGATGTATTTGCGCTATTTGGCATGGACCGCCTCTTGCCCCGGATGGCTTCCGTGAGCGAGCATCTGCACGATACGCTCTTCGGATATCTCCCTGGCGGTAAGTTGTCCCGCTTTCCTTCCCTCGGACAGCACGACGATCTTGTCGCATGACCGAATCAGTTCTTCCATCTCCGACGATATCATGAGGACGGCCACTCCTTTTCCCGCCAGATCGGCGATGATGTCTTCAATCTCCGATTTTGCCCCGAGATCGATCCCCCTCATCGGTTCGTCGAGGATCATCAGGACCGGTTTCTTGCAGAGCCATCGTGCAAGCAGGACCTTCTGTTGATTTCCGCCGCTGAGTTCTCCCATCCGCTGGTCCGGTCCGGATGTCTTGATCCCCAGCTTGTCGATGTACGTTTGGGCGACTTGCATTTGAGCTTTCCTGGAAAGGACGCCGCCGGCGGAGAGTTCGCCGAGGATACCCGCGGTCATGTTCTCCATGACCGACATATGCGGGAATACGCCCTCGGCTTTTCGGTCTTCGCTGCAGAAGCCCACACCAAGCCTTATTGCATCCCGCGGCGTCCTCAGATGCGCCGCCGCGCCCGCGATCTCGATCTCACCGCCGTCGCAGATCTCGTCGCCAAAGAGAATCCTTGCAAGTTCCGTTCGCCCCGATCCCAGGAGCCCGGCGACCCCGAGGATCTGCCCGCCGGCGATGTCAATGTCGATCTCTTTAGTCCTGTGGGCCCTGCTGAGTCCCCTTGCCTTCAGCACCAGTTCGCGGTCATCCAACCCCCGGGAAACCTCTTTCTTCCTGTGCAGCACGGACGTCGCGTCGCGCCCGATCATCAATGAAACCATTTTCAGTTTCGTCAGGTCCGCCATGGGATACTCGCCGACCAGACAACCGTCTCGCAGGATCGTCGCGGTGTCGCAGATCTCGAACACCTCGCTCATCTTGTGGCTTATGAAGATAACCGAGCTGCCGCGGGCCTTCACTCGACGGATCACGTCGAACAGCAGTCCCGCCTCGGTCTCGCTCAGTGACGAGGTCGGCTCATCCATCACCAGCAGTTTGGCGTCGAGCGACAGCGCCCGGGCGATGGCGGCCATCTGCTGAATGGCGACACTGTGTTCGTTCAGCGGTCTGCTGACGTTAACGCCGGTGACGCCCATGTCGCCCAGGATCGATCTGGCGCGACTCTCGATGGTTTTCCAATCGATAAGCCCGTACTTTTTAGGCTCTCTGCCGATGAATATATTCTCAGCCACACTCAGGCAGGGCGCCAGGTTGAGTTCCTGGTAGATGGTGCTGATCCCCATGTGCTGGGACTGGGCTGCATCGGTCGGAGCAATGGATTCGGCGTCGAAGACAATCTCCCCGGCGTCCTTCTGATAAATACCGGTCAGGACTTTTATGAGGGTCGATTTCCCCGCCCCGTTTTCCCCCATCAGGGCATGGGTCTGCCCGTATTTGACGGAAAAATCCACATCCTGCAAGGCCTTCACTCCGGGAAAAGCTTTACAGATCCCCGTCATCTTCAAGAGACAGTCTTCTACCATAACTTCCCTGCGGGCTTGTCCGCGTTACACCTAAGTTACCTACAGTAATGATTGTATAGTCGTAACGCCTTGTTGCCTTCGAACGACAGATGGGGATTACATGGATTTCCAGGATTAAGGGATTAACGGCCTTGATTATGTAACGGCTGGTTGTTTAGACGTGTCGTTACCAAGACTTTGTCGTTAATCCATGTAATCCGTTAATCCATGTAATCCCCTTCTGGTTTTCGCACTGTTCAATCTTTCTTGGGAATCACTTAGAATCCGGTGGCCATATGTTTATCGACGTTGTTCTTGTCGATGACAATGTCGTCGACGCGGATGTAGGGATCAAGCTTCTTGCCGGCGAGATGGGCCTCTATCGCCTCGAATACCTTGTCGGCATAGTACGGGGTTACCGAAACGATCTTGTGGTATTTGCCGGCCTTGACCGCTTCGAGCCCAACGGTGGTCCCGCCGTTGCCCACGATAATGATCTCGCCCCTGGACGGATCGTTGCCCATTTTCCGCCCCTTCCTCGTCAACGCCTGAATGGCGCCCATCGCCTCATCATCATAGTGACAGATAACGGCGTCGAACTCGACACCGGACTGGATGATGTTTTCCATTGCCGCCATGGCGACATCTCGCTGGAAATTGCCCGGTTGCGAGCGAACCAGCTCCATGCGGGCGTCATTGTCGATCACCTTCCTGATACCCTTGCTCATTCCCGTGGTATTGGCGCTGCCGAGAGTCCCATGTATCTCGACGATTCGAATCGTCTTTTTGTCCGCGGGAAACGCCTCGCGAACGGCCTGGGCCATCTTCTCCCCAATCCACTCGAAGTCCGAGTAGATCTTGGTGATGTAGTCCGCACCGTGTTCACCGTTAATGTCTCGATTGACGACGATCACCGGGACGCCGGCCTTCCTGGCGGTGCGCAGAGCGTCCGCGGAGGCTTTGGTGTCTTTCGGACCGAGGATCAGGAAAGTCGGTTTCTGGGCGATAATATCTTCCACGTCGGAAAGCTGTCTGGCGGTATTCTGCTGCGCGTGGGTGACGCTGAAGCTGTATCCTCTCTTCTCGGCCTCTTTTTTCAATTCGGAGGAAAACGCCAGGAACCACCCGTTCGCATCGCCCGGAGAGGAATAAGCAACCGACTTACCCTTCGAAGCCGAAGCGCCGCGATTGCAGGAAACCCCGGCGCAAATAGCAGCGACCGCGACGAGGGACAGGATAACAGTTTGCAGTGTTTTCATAGGTAATATCTCTTCCAGCCGGGTTGCGGTGATTTTGCATAGCATAGGCCCCTCGCATGGCAACGTCAAAGGCTTTTCGCAGCGCCGGCGGCAAGCTCATGCTGCTTGAGCTTCATGCACGCCAAGCCTCCGGGCATGGCGTTATCAGCCTGTGTTTTTCTGCACTTCCGCCATTAGTTTTTTCAGTTCGGCGACTTTTTCGGGGTGCTTGGCGGCGAGGTTGGTCGTCTCGCCGAGGTCGGCCTCCAGGTCGTAGAGTTCTTCGACTTGTTCTCGTTTCGTGTCCCGGGCGTAACCGTACATGCAATGTTTGGCTTTGAGGTACTTCCATTTGCCTTTACGCATCGCCGTCTGGTAGAAGAAGTTATCGCGGGCGCCGGTCTTGCTCTTGCCCAGCAGCAGTTCGGTCTGATCGACACCGTCAATTTTGCGGTCGGTCGGAACCTTGTAGCCCGCCAACGTGGCGAAGGTCGGCATGAAGTCAATCGTGGCGAAGATCGCGCCGGACGTCTTGCCCGCGGGCACCTTGCCAGGCCAGCGGGTGATGCACGGCGCCCGCAAACCGCCTTCGTAGGATGAGCCCTTACCGTTGCGCAGCGGACCGGACTCGCCCCAGAAGATCGAACCTTTGGGATGGCCTTTCTTCCTGCCGGTGTACGCCTTCTGGTTCCAGGGACCGTTATCGGTTGTGTAGATAACGAGCGTATCTTTGCTCAATTTCAATTCATCGAGCGTGTCCAGCAGGCGCCCGGTCTCGTAGTCGAACTCTTCGACGACGTCGCCGTACAGATCGCCGGCCGACTTGCCCCTGAACTTCGGCGACGCGTCAATAATGGTATGCATCATCGTGTGGGCGACGTACAGGACAAACGGTTTCTTCGGGTCGCGTTTGTTCTTGAGATAATCGATGGCCTTGTCGGTATAGGTGCGGATCAGGCAGCCCATGTCCCGCGTGGCGCCGGCGGGTTCATTATTCTCGTGGAACTTCACGGCGCCGCCGTCGTTGGCGCCGAGCGTGCCGAAGTAGTAGTCGAATCCCTGCGCGTTGGGCATGCGTGCGACGATCGGCTTGCGGTTGGATACGTCCCACTTGCCGATGCACGCGGTCTGGTAACCGGTCTTCTTGATCAGTTCGGCGAACGTGATCTCCGAAGCGGGCATGGACCAGCCCTTACTGCGGATGGGATATCGCCCGGTAAGCAGTGCCGAGCGCGACGGTCCGCACACGTGCTGGGCGTAGAAGCTGGTGTAGCGGGTGCCTTCGCTTGCCAGCTTGTCCATGCGCGGAGTCTTGTTCTTCTTGTTACCGTAACAGCCCAGATCCGCGTAGCCCTGATCGTCGGTGAAGATGATGAGAATATTGGGGCGGGCGGGCTTGCTCCCGGGGGCGTCCTCCGCGGCCGGCAAGAGGCCGCATTTAAGCGCCGGCAATGCTGCAATACCCAGCCCGAGTTTCTTAATGAAATGACGACGACTCATGTCCATGCGTTTCATTTTCAATATCCTTTCGGTCGACAGCTCGCGGGGCCTGTGATCTTACCACACCGACGGTCTGCAGACAACATCGCGGCAATTCTGTCGCCGCCACACGCTCGGACCAGCCGGATACTCTCCGATACGCCTCCAAACAGAACGCTCATTGACGTCGCGGCCTTCGAGTGCTTACACTGAGCGGCGGTTCCGACCTTGGCGTTGCGGGCGTTTGAATACATGGCTATACCAATCGGCACGACATCGCGTCAACTTGGCGCACTGGTAAGATGGATGTACCTGACGGTGGTGCTTGCGGGCGTGCTTACGTGGTGGTGGCCTGACTATAGCGCGTGGGGCGCCATGATCGGCGGCTTGATGATAGCCATGCTGTTGTGGTTGTGTTGGCAGACGGTATCTATCAATCGGACCGTACCAGGCCACCCGATCTACCTGGTGTTGCTCGTGCCGGCGGCGGTATTGACCTATCATCTCGCCCGCAGCGGGCTTGGGATGCGAACCGATAGCACCGGGCTGGTTAGCGGCGCCCTCAATGCATCGTTACTGTTCCACGTGGGAATTTTGGCGCTGGGGGTGATGCTGTCTCAGAGTCTGCTTCCGAAAGCGATCGCACACGCCGGTGTCGTCCACATCTGCGGTGCGGTGATGATCGGAGGGGGCATTCTCGCGGGGTTCAGACCCGATGCGGCGCCGGTGCGGATGGCGATGTCTCTGGTGGGATATGGCGGCGTGGCTGTGTGGTTGGCGCCCCTGTGGCGCCCGTCGATTTCAAGCATCCACCAGGGATTCAATCCACCAGCGCATCACCACAAGTTGCGAATATGCTCTCTGGCGGCCGCGGTATTTGCAGGCGGGCTGCTGGCGTGGAACTCGCCGGATGCGGCGATCCTTGCGTCCATCGGTGCGGGTGCAGTGCTTGTGACGGCTGCAGCAATATTCTCTCGCCGGAGCAGAGGGCTTCTCGCGGTCGGTGCTATATTGGTGATCGCCGGCGGTCTGACCGGTGCGATCCATGGCGACATCCTGCCCCAGGCGCTTCCGACTGGTGGTCCGCCGCTGGGTTCGGGTGAGGAAGCTTTCGGACAGATCGTCACCCAGGACGGCAAGGTGCTGCAGGCGGTTTCGGCGCGCCACAGCGGTCTGCAGATTCTCTGCCGAACTATCGGCCTGCCGGGTGCAATGCTGGTAGTGACGGGATTGGCGGGGTGTCTGGTCATGTTCCTCGTTCGCGCACGCCGTGACCACGCCGGCGACAAGGCCCAATGCGTCGCGTGGACTGTCGCCTCGCTGCTATGCGCGGGGGCCATGCTGGGTAGCGGAGGACTGTTCATCCCAGCGGTTGTCCCGGCGGTTGGATTCACCTGGGGCCTGCTGGCCGAAACGGCGGGACGGTCTTCAAGACCCAGACCGGGAATCGTGGTGCTCGTGGTCCTGATGGCGATGACGGTGCTGATGGGAGTGGCGCAATCCAACGGACTTGTAACGTGGGCCGCCAAATCCATCTGGACCGGCAACGGTAGCGACAAACTCCTCCACGCTATCTTCGGGATGATGTTGTCGATGACGCTGGCGTGGTTGATGGGCCCGCGAAAACTTCGCTGGGGACTGCTGGCGATAGTACTCGCCTCTCTGGCCGGTGGCGCCGGAGAAGCGATCCAGTACCTGACCACAACCGGGCGGGTCGCCGAATGGAACGACTGGATCGCCCACGCAACCGGTAGCATCGCAGCCGTAGTGCCCTACC
>JADHXQ010000127.1 GCA_016782885.1 Phycisphaerae bacterium
ACATGTAGTCTTCCTCGACGGGTTGAACAGAGGTAAATGACGTATAGAAGAGGTCGTTCATCAACAACTTGTAGTATGGTTCAGGTTTACCTTCGAGAGGCTGCAAATGACCGGATAAGTTATGATCGTCGGAAAACGTCTTGAATTCAGCCTCATCGATCCGTTTTAGAAGGCAGGCCAATCGTAATTCCGCGGAGTCAACAATGTTCTTGAACGTGTCGAAACCAGTGTAATGAGCAAACTCCTCCGGGCCAGTAATTATCGGAAAATGGTGCTCGATGAGTGCCTCGGAAAGTTTTCCATCGGAATCGGTGGATTCCATGACTACCCCAGAGTCGGTGTGGACGTGGAATTCGCACATATCGACCGCTAACGCGATACCGGCCGTTTGCAGTTCTTCGTTGATCGCTTGTTCGATGTCCTGCCGGAGTGTCATAGCGAGCACGTTCTAGCAAATTAACAGTTGATTGAATGGAATTCCATTGAGCACGGTCCAGAGCCCTTGCTCAATAGGATTCCAGTGAGCAGGGATATTGCCATGCTCACTGGAAAAGGCAAATCTCGTGCCAGCACAAATCCCGTCCAACACAGACGGGAGCCGAACCGGCGCTACGCTGTCATTATCTGCTGTAAACACCATCAAGGCAAAAACTTCTTTTGCTGAATGGACGATTGATGTTTTCAACACGCTCGCGCTAGGGAACTGTCGGAGACAAACCGCATATATGTCCCGACAGGGCAGTTTTGTAACACCTTGCTACTAACCGCCTTTTGGCGTGGGGACTTTTTCGGGGTAGTCCCGACGCATCAGATAGGAATCGGCCAAAGAGAGAGAAAACGGGCGTTTTCGGGGCGAAACGTGCCGAGCGGGTCCCGACGCGATTCGCCAATGCGGGCGCGAAGCGTTGGTCGAAAGTCTCGTGCCAAGACGAGTTAACGAAGCGGCCCGCTCGGGTGTGCGAGCGGGCCGTGTTTCGGTTGAGAGTGTTTCGCAAGGATACACTCACTGGAGGCGCCGGGAATCGAACCCGGGTCCCGTGACGTTTCAACGCCGGCTTCTACGTGCATAGTCGCGGTTTTTCGGCATCTCGCTTCACCGGCCCGCCTGCGACACGGTACGGATCTGCCAGCCTTACGGAATTTTCCAACCGGTTAACAAGGCAACTTCCGATCGGTAAGCCCGCTGTTTGTCGTCGCGTCAGAGCTCGCGGGCAAGCCCCGGGCGACGGGTTGCATGATTATGCAGCCATTGCCATCGGTTGATTGGCATATAAAAGTTTTCCAAGGTGTTTTACCAGGCCTCCTTGGAACCTGGGCACGCCACCGACGCCTCATATCGTCCGGTCGAATCCAATTCGCCCCCGGAACACAAAGGCATCGTGCAACAGCATTATACACGATATCGGCCGATTACCAAACCCCCTGTTGAGAAAAAACCCCCAGACTATCCGGAATCCGGGTCAATCTTAGCTGGAGTTCCTGTCTATGAGAATCTTCAGCTTTCGGATAACAGCGGCCTGCCGCGAGCGTTTTCTTCCGGTGAAAGTGTCTTTCCCTTTGGCAGTTGCGCCCGTTATACCGGCGGGGTTCTTCCGCTGTTCGACGGTCTCGGCTTTGGTCAGCCCACCGTGCGGGTCGCCTACCTTCGGGTCGAGTTTGTCGAGCACTATACCGAGCGACTGCGCCGCATTGCGGTTGGTCCACTCACCGCGACGTATCGAGGTGATCTTCCTCTGGGTCTTCGCCTTCCAGGTGCCCGCGGTCCCCTGAAACTGGAGAGAGAAGTCTCCCCATTGGGCCATATTCCCGCTGGTACCCGTGGCGGCGAGCGTGGCAACGGGCGTGCGGACGCGGAAGTCGTTTGCGCCGCGCGAGGAGTCAACATTCGCGCGCAAGGCCCCGTACTTCAGCCCGAGCCTGGTCTTAACCAGATCGCCGCTTTTGCGGAAGGAGGATATTCCGATCTTGGTTCCGCTCTTGACAGTGACATCGCCGCGGTCGGCGAACTTCAGCACGGCACTACCACCGAGACCAGTGCGAACGAGACTGCGTTCGGAGAGTATGTCTCCGACTTTCAGCGGTTGCCACTTGGCGTTCTTATCATCGCCGGAGAGTCTTTCGACAATGCCTGATACCGACTTCACGGCCGCCTTCAATGCCGTAGAAGCTTTGTTGTCTTTGTCTGCCAGTTCAACCGCCGCGACGACAGCCTTGACGACGGGTTTCACGTCGCCCGGTACCTTGGGCTGAGCGAGGACTGGTGTGGCGGTATAAACCGCGACGAACACTGCTGATATCACATATCGCAACATGAGGCGATCCTTCTGTAAGGGCATCCCGATGTACGCCTCGCTCTGCAAAATCCGTCCGCGGCGCGGCAGGCGGCAGGACGATGTCCGATGCGCTCCATAATAAAGTATAGGATTCATCGGCGATAAGCACCAAAGAGATTAGCTTCAACATTCTTTAGTTCGGTTAGTTATATCCGCTCGTCACAGCCATGCCGAACACAGCGCCAAGCAGGGCGAGGCTACTATGGCGGATTAGGCTTGCTAAGACTCGTGCGTAGCTTTAGCAGAGCAGGTTCGCTACGAAGTGCAGGCGGCACATAGAACCTGGTCCAGTTACGAATTGCCTTCGAGGCCGGCAGGGAGTACACTTCCGGGCATGTGTGGTCAGTACGTTCATCTCAATGGGCGTCTTGTCGCGGCTGACGAGGCGATGATAAAAGTCTCCGATGCGGGTTTTCTTCACGGGGCCTCATCGTTCACCACGATGCGGGCTCACAACGGTGTTGTGTTTCGCCTCGCGAGCCACCTGTCCAGGCTGCTCGGTACGGTCGAGCTTCTTGGCCTGCGGACCGATGCAACGCCTGAAACGCTGACGGAGGCGGTTGGTGAATTGTTGTCCGCCAACGCCCTGGGCGATGCGCGACTCAGGATAACGCTGACCCCGGGCAGCATCGACGGAGATGCTCCGACCGTGGTGATAACGGCTGACGCCATGCCGAAGTATCCGACCGGGTGGTATACCGAGGGTATATCCGTTTCGATCACCGAACTTCGCCAGTCGCCGGGCGACATTGCCTGCGGGCGCAAGACCGGATGCTACTTCCCGCGTGTCCTCGCGATGCGGACGGCCGCGGCGAAGAAGGCCCAGGAGGCTCTCTGGTTCACGCCCGCGGGGCATCTGGCTGAAGCCTGCTTCTGCAACGTGTTCCTGGTATCGGGCGGCGAAGTGCTCACGCCGCCGCTCGATACGCCGGTCCTCGACGGGATACTCCGCGGTGTCGTGATGGAGTTGTGCGAGACCCTGGAAGTCAAATGCAGCGACGCCGGGGCGCTGCTGGGGCGGGATCTCCTCGAAGCCGACGAAGTATTTCTGACGTCGAGTTGCAGCGGTATTCGTCCGGTCGTGCGAGTCGAGGACCACGAAATCGCCGATGGCGCCGTCGGCCCGATCGCCACGCGAATAATGACGGCCTACGAGGAACTCCTCGAGGCTGAATGTCCCCCCGAATAAACCATGTAACGCCGAATATCAGGATTCTACCCATGAAAGTTGCACAAATTGTCAATTCGCTCGAACAGATGGCGCCTACCGGTCTGGCGGAAGATTGGGACAACGTTGGACTGCTGATCGGAGATCGCGGCGCGAATGTCAGGAAGGTTATGCTGTGCATCGACCTGACAGGCGAGGTGCTCGCCGAAGCGGTGGCTGCGAAGGTGCAGATGGTGATGGCGTACCACCCGGTGATCTTCAAACCGGTGTCGCGCGTGACGGCCGACGCCAACGAAGTCGTCTACGAAGCCGCGAGGCGCGGGATCAGCGTCTACTCGATGCACACCGCTCTGGACGTTGCCCCGGGCGGAACGAATGACGTCCTGGCCGACGCGATGGGACTCGGGGCACGCAGACCGCTGGAACCGTCTGCCGGGCCGGGCGACTGCAAGATCGTCGTGTTCGCCCAGGCCGAGGAAGTCGCCGACGTCGCGCGCGCCGCTTTCACCGCCGGGGCGGGAGTCATCGAAAACTACACGGATTGCGCGTTCTTCGGGTACGGAATCGGATCGTTCGCCGGCGGGCCCGGGTCGAACCCGACGATAGGCCGCCCTCAGCAGGCCGAAGCCGCCGAGGAAGTCCGCCTGGAAATGATCTGCCCGCCGCGGCGCGTTGCGGATGTGTGCGCCGCGATTCGCTCGGCACACAGTTACGAGACTCCCGCGATTGACGTCTACCAGCTCAGCGGCGTCCGCGACGGGTGCGGGATGGGCAGGGTCGGGTCCCTGCCGCGCCCTGTTACCGTCGCGACGCTGATCTCCAGGGTCAAGAAGGCTACAGGAATCAAGCACGTTCTGCTGGCCGCCCGCCCGCGCCCCAAAGCAAGCAAAGGCGGCGGTAAGGGCGGGCTGGTTTCGGTGGTCGCGTGCGGCGCCGGATCGTGCGGCGAGTTGTGGAAGACCGCCGCGGCCGCGGGGGCGGGGTTCTATCTGACAGGCGAGATGCGCCATCACGAGGCGCTGGCGGCAACCAACGCGGGGCTTACCGCCGTGTGCGTGGGACACTCGAATTCAGAACGCATTACGATGGTATCTCTAGCCGCCCGCCTCGCCAAAATCATGCCCAAACTCAAAGTCACCGTGTCGAAACTCGATCGGGACCCGTTTGAGATTGTCTAAGACTGCCGGTCTCGATGTGACGATCATGTGACATGACTGCCCAAAGGCAAAGGAAAAGGAAAAATACCATGAAACTGGAAGTGACTCGTGTGGAAGTGTGGATCGCGAAAATGAAGGATACGCCCGGGGCGCTGGCCGCCAAGCTGGATGCGCTGACCGGGACCGGAGCGGACCTGGACTTTGTCTTCGCCAGGCAATCTCCCGAGAAGCCCGGAACGGGTGTGGTGTTCCTCGCGCCGGTCAAAGGCGCCAAGCAAATAGCGGCCGCAAAGAAAGCCAAATTCAGGAAGGGCAAGAGGCTCTTTACGATTTGCGTAACCGGGGCGAACAAGGCGGGCATGGGCACGGCGATCACCGGGGCGGTAGCCGCGGCCGGACTGACCATGGAAGGCTTCTCCGCCCACGTGATCGGCAGGAAGTTCGTCCTTCACATTGCGTTCAAGACCACCGCAGCCGCCACAAAAGCCGCCCGGATCCTCAGAAAGCTCTGACCTCTAACGGTCGCTTGCGCAACGGGCGTTCATTTGGCGGGCGTATTGAGCCACGCCAGGTTGAACTGGTAGTGCTGCTTGCTGGATATCAGGTGGATTACACCGTTGGGCGTCTGGCAGATCGACATATAACCCCTCGGTTCGGCCGAACTGGGGCTCATCGTGAAAGCGCCGGTATTGCCTCCGCCGTCGACCTTGCGCGCCGGGCCTCCGTCGGTGATCGGGCGTTTGATTGACCATGTCCTGCCTTCGTCCGTTGTCAGTGCCGCAAACAGGCCCGAGATTTTCCGCTGTTTGCCCGAGGCGTCGGTGATGGAGGCGCTCCTGGCGAACGAGCAGAAGAGGATAGGCCCTTCCGCCAATCGCAGGATAGCTAACCGCTGCCCGCCTCCTATGGGCGCAAACTCGCTGGCGGAGTATTTCCACGTCTTGCCCATATCCTTCGAGATGCTCATGGGCATTTTTCCGCCAATAGCGTTCCCGCGCCCAAAGGCCATTAGCTTGCCGTCCTTCAGTTGGACGAATCCGGCGTGGATTCCGGCGATCCACGCGCCGGTGGTTCCGTCGGCGAATTTCGGCTGGGGCTTGCCCTCGCCGGGGTCTGTCCATGTTTTGCCCGCATCGCGGCTGACCAGGATCGCTGTTCCTCCGCTCCCGCCCACAACGGCGTCGCAGGGCACGATGATGGCGCCTTGGCTGGTTCGCAGCACGGATTCAACCGGCATGTGGTGGAGTCCGTGTTCGGGCATGATGAGTTTGGCTTTGGACCATGTGGCTCCGCTGTCTTTCGATGTCCGCATTATCGTAGCCAGCGAGCCCCACGTGGCAGCGGCTGACAGGCCGTTGAAGTGATAGATCGTTCCCTTGTCGTCGACCCACAACGCCGAAGCGTGATCGTTGCGGTCCGGTGCGTCCCAGAAATTCGACGCGACCTGCCATTCGGTGGTTCCGTAAGGCAGTCGGCTCGCTACGATGCCCAGTTCGCGTCCCGGTTCCGAGCGGCAGGTGTACCAGATCGCCAGCAGGTCGCCGTTGGGGCAGTTGACGATGGCGGGGCAGTGATTGTGTCGGGCGTAGACGCCGCAATCAGCGGCGGGGGGGACCTTGACGTATTGCACTGGGCCCTTGAAGAATGGCTTGGCCGGATCGGGCCCCTTGGACAGGTCGGTCGGGATTTTCTGACTGACATTTCGCGCGTTCAGCGGAACACTCGGCGCCGCCGACGGTTTGGTCGAGGGCATCTCGCCTTGTACTACTCGAAAGCCGATCAGCCAGCTCTTGTCATCCGGAAGCGTCCCGGACCGGTTGGCAGACCGCAGAAACTCCAGCCTTGTCGAGTGGCTGCCGCCGCGCGTGACCTTGAAGTCGCCGTCGGCCCGCCCGACCGGATCGGCGCGGTCGCCCTTGACATACGGACCGTACCAGTCGCCGCACCATTCTTCGACATTTCCGTGCATGTCGCACAGGCCCCAGGCATTCGGCTCCGTCGCTCCGGTGGTAAGCTTAACGGACTTATCCTTTCCGCGATTCGACCCTGGAAACCAGCTCACAGTTACGTTTTTGCGGAAGGCGTCGCCCAGCGTCTTGCCCGTGTGGTATGGCCCGGTAGTCCCCGCGCGGCAGGCGTATTCCCACTCGGCCTCGGTCGGCAGGCGGTAGGGTTTGGACTCCTTCTTCGACAGCCACCGGCAGAACGCGACCGCTTCATGCCAACTGACGAACATGACCGCTTCGTCGTCGCCCGTGGAGAACCCCAGCTTGCCGCGGAGCTTCTTGTGGGGCGGGTCAAACTGCTCGTACTGCGCGTTGGTGACTTCCGTGCGGGACATCAATATCGCTTTGGAGATCGTTACCTTGCCGACAGGCTTCTCGTCCCACGCGCCGTCTTTCTGACCCATGACAAACGAACCGGCGGGGATCTTAACGAGCTTCATTCCGACCGAATTGACGGTCGCACCGGCTGACGATGCAAGAAGCAGGCTCAGGACCACAATTCGACAACACTGTCTTGCGTTGGAGTTCATCGGGTATTTGCCTTTATTGCCTGAGGACCGCACCGTTGTGGAATGTTACTTTTGAGACGATCTTTCCGTCTCGCCCCCAGCAGGCCGCCTCGCCGTGGGCGTGATGATTTCGCCAGGCGGACCGGGACTTCCGCCGGCCGCCGGGCCAGTATTGCGTCCAGACGCTCGTGCCATCGGGGGCGTGGTCCCACTGCCAGATGGCCTTTCCATCGTCATCCCACAGCGTTTCGGCGCCGATCTTTCTGCCGAGTTTGTAGGTGGCTTGATACTGCCTGTGCCCACCGGGATAGTACCACGTTTCGGTTCCGTGCATCAGGTGGCGTCCGTCATCTCCGCGGCCGGCCCGCCAGACCATACGCACCTTGCTGCTGTGATACGTTTCCTGGTATTCCATGACGTCTGATATCTTGGTTGCCGCCGAGGCCATTAACTCCTCGTTGCTCCTTTTGTCCGGAGCGTCGGAGAGTATCCATGCCTCGTTGAATTCGAAGTGCAGGCACGGGCGGTTCATCGTCGTTATCAAATGGATCATGCCGTTAGGACCCTGCCTCGCGGCGGAGTATCCGATTGTTTCGCCCCACGGCTTGTCTCGTTCGTGCTGCTGCGTGCCGACGAGTTTTTTCATGCGCCACGTTTTGCCCTCATCCTCCGACAGGGCGACCATCGCCCCTCGCCGTGCTATTCCCTTGGGCTGGTCGCCGCCGCGTTTCTGGTAGTCGCACGCGAACAGCAGCCTGCCGCTTTTTAACCGCAGTATGCTCGGACGCTGATTGCTCGCCAGGGCGGGGAACGGTGTTTTGGAAACCTCCCACGTCTTCCCGCCGTCGGTGGAAACGGACTTCGGCATGAATCCGTCGATGTTCGTATTCTTCCCGCCCATGCCCAGGATGCTTTTGTCTTTGAGCAGTACGAACGTCGTGTGGCGCCCGCCCGTTCGCCCGCCGGTGTCGCGCCATGTCTTGCCTTCGTCGGCGCTGGCCCAGAGCACCGACCTGCCCCCGGAACCATCGCTGGCGACGTAGATCGTCTTGTCACGGGCGCGAAGGACGGTGTTGATCGGCTGCTTCGAGTGCGGACCGATCCGGTTGACGAAATGCGGGAATCTCACCTCGCTCCAGGTGGCCCCGTTATCCTTGGATGATGTCCACTGGAACGGGAACGCGCCGCCCGTGCCAAACCGCGGACTGCCCCAGAACAGCTTTATCGTCTTGCTGTCTTTCCATAAAAGCGGGGCGTGGTCGTTGGCGCCGGCAAAGTCGATCAGGCGCGACGGCATGTCCCACTGGTCGGTTCCGAATCGCAGGCGGGCCGCCATCAGCGAAACCTCCGCCTCGTACTCCGATTGCGACGTGTAGATCACCAGCAGCAGGTCGCCGTTGGGGCATACCTCCAGCGCCGGAGAGTGGTTGTGCCCGCGGAACGACGGATGCAGCCCGGCCGCGTCGATGACCTCGCGAGAACAGTTTTCCGGGGGAGTCGGAAGGAGGTAGCGTTTGCGGAAATACGGTTCGGACGGGTCGGGTGCGATCTTGGCTGGGCTGGTGGTCTGCTTCACGCCGCGCTGGACGAAGAAGTCCCGCCGGGTGAGTGGGGCGGGCGCAGGGATGGGCGACTGCACCACGCGAAAACCGATTGCATGCCGACCCGACGGATCGCCCGAGTCGCCCGCCTTCTCAGCCGGTCGGGTTGCTGCAGGTTTTTCAATTTCGATTTCGATCTTCGCGGGAATACCGAAAGCCGGGGCGATGGCGCGGCGATTGGATGGCGTTGCATACTTTGGGTTGTTGCTGTCCAGCCCGCCGCCGCGGACCACCTTGGTCAATCCATTTATCGTACCAACCGGATCGGCGACCTCTCCGGGTCGATAATCCCCATACCAGTCAGAGCACCATTCGAGCGGACCGCTGAGGGTGTTTTTCAGGCCCGATTCGATTCCTTTGCGGCAGGCGTATTCCCACTCCGCTTCGGTTGGCAGGCGATAGGTCTTGCCCTTGATCTTCGAAAGCCACCGGCAAAACGCGGCCGCATCATGCCAGCTCACTCCCGTAGCCAAACCGTCTTTCTCAACGATATCCGCGTCCGGGCGGAACTTGCGATACTGTTCGGCGGTTATCTCCGTAACCGACATCCGAAAAGCTTTGGAGATCGTGACTTTGCGGACCGGCTGGGAATCCCAGTAGCCCTTGGCGTCTCCCATCATGAAACTGCCCGCCGGGATTTCGACAAGATCCACGTCGATAGAAATGACTTCCGGCCCGCTCGCACAGCCTGCCACGCTCACGAGAAAAACCAGCGTCGCAGTTGTCCTGAATCTGATCATTGTCGTGCTCCTGTTGCATCCAATCGGTCCAGCCATTATTGTCGCCCCGGGCCGCCACTGCAACCATTTAGGGCCGATACGCGGTTGCACATGGCAGTGGGTTTGCGCACAATGAGCGGACCGGAAAACTCGAAGGTGAATCTTACAGGAAAGGCTGAACGATGAGAAACAGAAAGAGCGGATTGTTCGTGATGGCGGCTTTGTGTGTGGTCGCAATCGTTTCGGTCGCTCCGGCGGCGGTTAAGATGCCCGCCGTGTTCAACAACGACATGGTCCTTCAGCGCGAGATGCCCGTGCCCGTCTGGGGTTGGGCGGACGCCGGACGACAAATGATCGTGGTCTTAGACGTCAGGTCCGTGGGACCGGTTGTAAGGTAGCCCCGTCCGTGAGAAGATTATGCAGCACTGACATTACCCCTTGCGCAAAAAGGAGTTCGTAACCAGAATGCGTTTGCAGGAGATCCTCGAGGCGATAGTCTTACTCGGGACAAGCCTTTCAGGCTGCACGACTTAACAGAAGCGAAACGCCGCCGTCCATCCAAACCCGGAGATGTGCTTGTTTTAAGACGTGCTAACAAGCGTTGGCATTGGATCCGCCGGAAAATAAGGTCGTTCACGTCACACGTCCGCGGCGTGTGAATCCTTGTCGCCGGGTCGCGGTGGATGTACGATGACGAAATGAAGCCCGTTAAAGTAGTGGTAATTGGCGCCGGATCGCGCGGGACCGCATACTCGCGGTACATCGATCGGCATCGAGACGATGCGGTTGTCGTTGGTGTGGCTGAACCGAATGAGTTTCGTCGCGAGCGGATTGCCGAGATGTTCTCTCTCCCCGGAGAGAATCTTTGGGCTGACTGGACCGAGGCGGTTTCCAGGCCCCGGTTCGCCGACGCCGCGATCATCGCCACGCCGGACGCCATACATACCGCCCCGGCGATCGCGCTGGCGGAGAAGGGCTACCACATTCTGCTGGAAAAACCGATGGCGCCCACCGAGGCTGACTGCCGCCGGATTATCCAGGCCGTCGAAGATCGCGGAGATATTCACTTCGCCGTCTGCCACGTGATGCGCTACACCCGCTACACGCAGATACTCAAGGACATCGTCGAGGCCGGGCGGATCGGCGGGGTCGTCAACGTCCAGCATATCGAGCCGGTGGGGTACTGGCACCAGGCCCACTCGTTCGTACGCGGAAACTGGCGCAAAGAAGGCGAGTCATCTCCCATGCTGCTGGCCAAGAGCTGTCACGATATCGACTGGCTGCGGTACATCGTCGCCCGTCCGTGCATGCGCGTATCGTCCTTCGGATCGCTGTTTCACTTTCGAAAATCCAACCAGCCCGGCGGGGCGGCTGACCGCTGCGTCGAATGCGGCGTCGAGGCGGACTGCCCGTACTCCGCCCGGAAGATCTATATGGGTATGATCGCCGAAGGACGCACCGGCTGGCCTCTGGATGTGCTGGTCGACGGCGAGGTAAACGCCGAGACCATTACCCGGGCGCTGCGGGAGGGGCCTTACGGGCGGTGCGTCTATGCGTGCGATAACGACGTTGTCGATCACCAGGTGGTGAACATGGAGTTCGACGGTGGGGCGACTGCATCGTTCACGATGACGGCGTTCAATCTCGCGGTCGGCCGCAAGACGCGGATCCATGGGACCCGCGGCGAGATATATGGCGACGGGCGGAACATTACTGTCACTGACTTCCTCTCGGACGACAGCGAGACCATAGACACCGCCGCGGCCGATGCGACGATTAGCGGCGGGCACGGTGGGGGGGATGACCGGATAATGGGCGCATTCCTGGCGGCGGTATCGGGTGACGATCCCTCGATGATACTCTCGGGTCCCCGCGAAACGCTCGAGACGCACCTGGCGGTATTTGCGGCCGAGCGGGCCAGGCGCAACGGTCGCGTCGAGACTCTCTCAGCGTAACTTGATGAGTTTGGCTTCGAGCAGATCGGTCTCGGGCCAGACCTTCACCGCATCGGCGGCCCGGTGAACGAGCGGGTCGATCTCGTCGGCGAGGTATCTCCCCTTGGCGGTTCGTTCCATGTTGAACAGGACCGCCCAGTCGAGCCCGTCGTGCCTGCGGACCAGCAGTGTGCTGCTTCCGGCGAAACCTCCGGTGTGCCAGGTGTTGGCTTTCCCATTTTTGCCCACAGGGCGGACGCTCCATCCGAAGGCGTAGTAGGCGGCGGTTTTCTTGTCGCCGGGGCGGGCGAAGGTTGCGGTTATGCTTTTGGCACTGAGGAAGCGGCAGGTCCCGGGCGAGTCGAACTCGCGAGCGAATCGCACCAGGTCGATCGCCGAAGCAATCCACCCGCCGTGAGCGTCCATCGCCTCGACATGCATCCCTCCGTATTGTGCGGGCACGGGGCGTCCGACTGGCGGGAAAACCGAGGGCATTGTGCGTTTGTTTCGCGTGTGGTACGTGACTTCCGCCTCGGCACGCTTCGCGGGCAATGACCGTCCGATTCGCATTTGAGTCACGCCGATCTTCGCCAGCACGTGCTTTCGGACGTACTGCTCGTAGGTCATATTCGTCTTGGCTTCGATGACCCGTCCCAGCAGGCAGTATCCGAAATTCGAGTAAGCCCAGCGCGAGCCGGGATCGAAGTCAAGCGGAACGGTAAGCATGTAGCGCGCGATCTGCATGCGGCTCGCCGGCGGGCTCGTGCCAAAAGCCCTGGCGATCCTGACCGGGCGGAACATCGGATCACCGCTCTTGTCTCGATCCCATCCTCCGGTGTGCAGCAGGAGTTGGCGGACGGCGACTTTCTTCCAGCGGGGATCGATCTTGTCCTTTCCGATCGGTTTGAGGTCCAGGATATCGAAGACGCGATCGTCCAGACGCAGCTTCTTGCGATCGACGAGCTGCATAATGGCGGCGGATGTGATCGGTTTGGAAATCGACGCGATCCTGAACAGGCTGTCGGGCTGCATTGCTTTTCGGGCGGCGGGATCGGCGTATCCGAACCCGCGGGCGTAAACGATCTTGCCATTCCGCACGACCGCCAGCGCGGCGCCGCCGATGCGATGGGTCGTGACGAAAGAGGTCATCAGGTTGTCGAAACTCTCCAGACCCGCCCGGGCGGGACCGGTGACGGGAAGCGGGGCGGGTGAGGTAGTGACCGGCGGAGGCTCGCCAAGTGCAGGGGCTGCTATCGCAAACATGAGGATTAGCGACGCTCTCATGAGCCTGCTTTCGATTGGTTTTGAAACGACAACAATATCCAATATCCAACACGGAATATCCAATATCCAAGTAACGGATAACGGCAACGGCAAACGGATGCAAAGACGTCCTGCGGCGAGATGTCAAAACGCTTTCGGCTTCTGTCCTCGCCGTTGGTCTTTGACGTCACTTGGGTATTGGATATTCCGTGTTGGATATTGGATATTGATTCCGTCCGTCGTGCAATAGAAAAACCCCGCATCCGAGGATACGGGGTTTCTCGTATAGCGTAAACAGTGTGATGTCGTCACCGCTTAACCGTCGCCGGCAGGCGGTAGTCCCGTCAGGGACGTTCGAGGTTGTGCTGACCATACACCGTGCAGATTGCTCTGCGTTGCGGGGATTGCCCGTTGGGACGGGTTTTCCAAATCCGCATCGGTATTCTAGTTAATCCACTAGAAAGGAGGTGATCCAGCCGCAGGTTCCCCTACGGCTACCTTGTTACGACTTAGTCCCAGTCACCAATCTCACCTTCGGCACCGCTGAGTTGCGGCGACTTCGGGCGCTACCAGCTTCCATGACTTGACGGGCGGTGTGTACAAGGCTCAGGAACACATTCACCGCGTCGTAGCTGATACGCGATTACTAGCGATTCCAACTTCATGGAGTCGAGTTGCAGACTCCAATCCGAACTGGGGCCGGTTTTTTCCGATTTGCTCCACCTCGCGGTCTCGCTTCAGTTTGTACCGGTCATTGTAGCACGTTTGCAGCCCTGGGCATAAAGGCCATGAGGACTTGACGTCATCCCCACCTTCCTCCGGTTTAACACCGGCAGTCTCGCTAGAGTCCCCGACATTACTCGCTGGCAACTAACGACAAGGGTTTCGCT
>JADHXQ010000128.1 GCA_016782885.1 Phycisphaerae bacterium
GCCGACACATTCATCGTCGCCCGCGGGCGGACTATGGTAATCATGAACCCGCAAGGCCGGACCTCCACACTCTACACGCTCGACAGCAAGTTCGGACGATCGACCGAACTGCACGAGCCTCGCCCGATAATCGCTCGAAAGCGCGAGCGGGTCCATCCCCCGCGCGTCAATCCGGCGATGGCGACGGGGCAACTGATGCTCATGGACGTTTATAACGGGCGGAACATGAAGGGCGTCAAGAAAGGCGATATCAAGAAGCTGCTGATCGTCGAGACGCTGCCCAAGCCGATCAACTTCACCGGCGGCATGGACCCGATGAGCTATGGCGGGACGTTCACGCTGGAACGCGTGCTCGGGACCGTTCCGGTCGAAGAAGACGGATCGGCAAACTTCGTATTGCCCGCCAAGCGCCCGATCTTCTTCGTCGCGCTGGACGCCGAGAACAACTCGGTCAAGCGGATGCACAGCTTCGTCAGCGTAATGCCCGGCGAGATGACCAGTTGCGTGGGATGTCACGAAGAACGAAAAACAATCGTCAGTAACAGGCCCCTCGGGGGGCGGCCCAATGCGATGAAACGCCCGCCCAGCACGATAACGCCCATCAAGGGCGTGCCGGACATATTCGACTTCCCGCGCGACATCCAACCCATACTCGACAAGCACTGCATCAAGTGCCACAACTCCAAAAAGTACAACGCCGGCGTGATCCTGACAGGCGGGCGGGGACCAATCTTCTCGACCAGCTACTTCACGCTCACGTGGCGAAAACAGTTTACCGACGGGCGAAACATCGCCGTCGGAAATCGCGACCCGCGAACCATAGGCACGTCGTCCAGCCCGATCATGAAGAAAATCGACGGCGGTCATAATAAGGTAAAGCTTTCGAAGCAAGAGCAGGACATGATCCGCTACTGGATCGAGGCCGGGGCGCCCTATCCGGGCACGTACGCGGCGCTCGGATGCGGATCAATCGCCGGATACCAGCAGAACCGGCAGGTAAACACCGACCGCGGTTGGGCGGAGTTGAAGCCATACCAGGCGGCGATCACACGGAAATGCGCCTCCTGCCACACCGGCCACAAAAAACTCCCTTCCAGCATCGCCGACGAGTTGGGAATGTCGTTCTGGCGGTTTAACGGTAACGATTCGCGCCTCCAATACAGCCGCCACCGCCTCTTCGACTTCACCAATCCCGCCGGGTCGCTACTGCTGACGGCGCCGCTGGCGAAAGCGGCAGGCGGTTGCGAGAACACCTCAATAATTAAAGACGGGAAGCCCCTCCCGCGATGCGAGAAGGTGTTCAAAGACACCAGCGACCCGGACTACAAGGCGATACTGGCGTTGATCGCCGCGGGCCAGAAGAACCTCGACACCATCAAGCGATTCGACATGCCCGGTTTCAAACCGCGACCGGGATACATTCGCGAGATGAAGAAGTACGGTATCCTCCCGGACTCGTACGATCGGGACAAAGATCCGATAGACATCTACAAAGTCGAGAGCAGATACTTTGAATCGCTGTGGCATTACCCCGATGAGGCGAAGAAGCCCAAGCTGTTCAACAACGCCAAAGCGGGCGCCGGCTAGCAACCGCGATCACCGACCGATCGCGCGCAGGAGGCGGTCGAAGCGCCGGACCATGGTCGACAGTTCGTACTGCTTGAAACGCTCGGCGGCGTTGTCTACCAGTTTTGCGGCCAGTGTGGGATCGTCCAGGATCGCCTCGATCGCGTCAGCCAGGGCGGCTGGATCGTCCGGGGCGACACGTAGGCCCTCCCGCCCGTCGGTCAGCATTTCGTCAAACGCCGGGATATCCGAGACCACCGCGGGCACGCCGGCTGCAAAGGCCTCGATCGTCGCGACGCTGGAAACTTCTCCGTGAGTCGACAGCACAAATACATCGGCCGCCGCCAGCACGCCGGGGATATCGTCGCGTTGACCCGCGCAGATGACCGTGTCGCCCAGAGCGGCTTCGGCGATCCGGGCGGTGATTTCAGGCGAATCGGTCCCCCGCCCGACAAGCACAATGCGGAAGTCGTCGCGCCGCCGCCTCAACAGTCCCCCCGCGGCCAGCAGGGTCGCATGATCCTTGTCGGGCACGACATTGGCGATCTGAACGATTACTTTGACGCCCGGAGCAACACCGAGGCCGACCGGTCGGGCGCCGGTGAACCGCGCGGCATCCAGACCGTTGCGGATCACGGGCAGGTGGCGCCTGGTCAAACCGCCTTCCAGCAGCATCCGTCGCTGGACGCGGCTGGCACAGACCACCGCGGTCAGCAGTCCCATACGCCGATAACACTGGAATCTCGGGACGAAGTTACCGGATTGCCCGGCCGGGCGAGAGTTACACCAGCAGATTCGCGGGATACAGCGGAAGGCAAGCACCGGGGCGAGAGTCGCATAAAACATCGCGTCGCGAGGCTCGCCGATGCATATCACCGCGTCGATCCTGTGGCGCCTGATGATTCTCGCCAGACGCCACAGACCAAGCGGATCCCGCTTGAAACGCGCCACTCCGTCATAGACCACCGCCCCGGTCCGGCGCAACTCGCCTGTCAGATCGCCGCCGTCTTTAACGGACGCGACAACAAACTCGTACCCGCCGGCCTGCAGGGCGGAGATCAGGCGCAGGGCCGTTGTCTCGGCGCCTCCCGCGACGAACTTTGACATCACGACAAGTACGCGCAAATCAGACTCCCGCCCTGCCGCCGCCTTCTGGTCCCGCAGCGCCTATATCTGCGAGCACTTGAGCGGCTTGAGGAAGTAGTTGTATATCTTCGAGACCGTGCCCTTGTACAGTTCCATGCCTCGCATCTTCTTCCATACCGGGTGACCGCCGAAGGCCTTCCAGTGAGCTTTGTGCGCTTCCATGTCCGGCGCCGAGAGCATGTACGTCAGGTTGGGCACGTTGTTTCCGATAAGCGTCTCGCCGAAGAACACCGGCGCCAGCTTCGTGTCGCGCATTACCTGCATCTCGCCGTTGTTGAACATGTGGACCTTGCGGCGCGCGGCGTCTTCGTTATGGCTTTCGTAGACCCGAATCTCGAAGATACGGTCTTTTCCAGCTTTGGTTTCGGCGGGCAGTTCCATGACAGGAATGCCCGCAAACGCCTTCATCAGCCAACTCTCAATGCGAGTGTACATGGGATCCTGCTTGGACCCGACCAGGAAGTCGGCGGCCGCTGCCTGGTACGCCTTGTCGGCGGCGAGTTTCCCGTTCAGCGCAGTCATCTGATCCAACGTCTTGTAAGGAATAATCGCCCACAGCGTCAGGTCCTTACCGCCGTCCACTTCGAAAACACCGACGCGATCGATCCCCAGCCTGTTCAGCGCGGGAATCAACGCCTTGGCGAAGTAGCCCTTGATGATCTTCTGCTTGTCGGCGTTCTTTATGCGATACGCCCTGAGTTCGTAATACTCCTGCGCGGTCGCCTTGTCGGCCGCCATCGCCGATGAACCGGGCAGCGTAACCGCTGCCGCCGCTGCTACCGAACCGGACAGGAAACTTCTGCGATCGATCTTCTTCATAGTTCAACCTTTCCTAAGATGCTGTTGTAAACGTTTATTTCATGTCGATTTACGGTCAATCGACGGGCTTGGGCGAATCGGTTTTCTTTTCTTTGGGCGGCTTGGCGAGGGTGTAGATAATTACGTCGGCGCGTTTCCTGTCGCTGCGCCGGAGCGACCTGGACGAAGCATTTTGAAGGCTGATCGTCAGTATCTTCAGGTCCGGATTACGATCGAGCAGGTACTGCACGGTCCCGCCGTCGAAATCGGTATGGAACTGGCCGACGAGATGGATCACCCGCGCCAAACCGCTGTCGAGCCCATCGGCGATCGAATCTGCCATCGTGGCGTCCCACACCAGTTGAGCCCGGAAGAACGCTTCGCAGTCTAACTTGCGACGAGGCATCGGCCGCTTTGCCGGTCGCGTCGCGACCGGTCTGGTGGTTGGCTTGGGCGTGCGGGGCGATACCGAATGGCGGCTCATGATCCGCCTGAATCGCCTGGCATACGACCCGGTCAGTATCCGCCTTGGGATGAAGTACCATTTTCTCTCGACGGGAGGATGCTTCCACAACGCGCCGTATCCCTCGACGCGGGCTTCTCTCACATATTTTCGCGGAGAGTTGGCGGCTATCAGCGGCACGCCCGCATCCCTGGCGGCATCGACGATCGGCTGATACCAATCGTCCCACTTGCCCTTGGCGCCCCAATTGGCCGAGCCTGTCTGGCTGACGAATTCCTCCCGCGATATCTTACCGGACAGGTAAGCGTCCACGATCTCCTGCTCGTTGCGTTCGAGCATTTCCATCGATACTCCCGTCGGCGGGGCCAGGGCGGCGGCATCAGAGACCAATGCCAGTTCAACCTGGTGGGCGACGGCGTCGTTATGCTGTTCTCCGACCAGGATCACATCGGCCCACTTCATCGCATTGCGAACGTCGTCCCAAGTGAGCCACATACCGGTATTACCCGAGAACATTGCGAGGTTTCGCGGCGCCGAGAGTTTCCGGCCCGAGGGAATTGGCGCGGGCATGCCCCTGATGCTGCTGACAAAGAAACGCTTTCTTCCACATCCTCCAGCCGCGAGCGCAATCCCAACTACCGCCGCCGCCAGGAGCATTGTCCGCAGGAATCTCTTCATGCCCGGAACAATAAGCCAATAGCCCGCAAAATGCAACCATCACCCCCGCGAGACGGAGCGTTATGCCCATACGATTGAGGCGATGCGTTTTCCGAGGCGAGAGAAAACTTCGACCGCTATACCCGCGGCATAGAGCAGGTTGCTCTTCTGCCTCCTGGCCAGCCCCCAGACGGCGTGCAGCAGAAATGTCCCCGCAAACTGGTGGCACAAGAGCACGAACGCCCCCGCACCGCGGTCGCCGCAGCAGCCGGCGGTGTGCAGGGTCGACGAGACGATCATGCGCCCCAACATGAAACGATTCGGGCGCCCGCCGGGGTGCGGGTCGTGCAGGACGGTTATATTCTCAGCCAGGAATACCGGTCGATCGAGGGCGAGGCGAAACGAAAAATCCCGGTCTTCGCCCACAACGTAACCACAAAAAAATTCGTCGTCGAATCGATACTCCGCGGCTACGCGGCGGCGCACGGACATCAACCCGCCCGCCATTGCCTTCCCGGGCGTCAGTTCCGCTCGCAGAGATGGAGGCAGTGCGGCGTATCGTGCGGCACAGACTCGCGGCACCCAGCGTGTCTGACCGAGTATTTCCGCCAGAACGCTCCACAACCATCGCCCAAAACGATTCTTCGGCGGAGGTTCAACGGGGCGGGCACCTATCGCGGCAACGGCGCCTGGCGGTGCTCGATCGTACAATGCAATCAGGGCGCCCAGGCAGTCCGGGCCGGGAACCATGTCGTCATCGATCATCACCAGGATTTGTCCCGAGGCAAGGTCCATTCCGCGGTTGCGCGAGGCGCTGGCCGACGGTCTGGCGGTGCGAAACTCGCAATACTCCAGCGCGACGCCGGCAGACGTTATCGACTGACCGAGACCGGAGGGCATTTCCTCGGCCCCATCGTTAACAATGACTATTTCGTCCGGTAACCGTGTTTGTTCGAGCAGAGACGCAACCGTTCTGGCCAACGATTCCGGACGGTTGCGCGTCGGTATGATCACGGACATGGTTGTCACCGGGCGTTCCTCCCGGCGAGTCTCCCGATGGTCTTGATGCCCGAAATCAGCGTTCCCTTCTGGGTCTTGGTGAAAACCAGCGGGGTGGTGAGCGTCACGGCGAGCGCCACGGTCCATCCGGCCAGCGCGGCCCAGGGTGGCAGGAGCAGTATCGCCGGTAGCAGGAGAACGGTAATTGTGCTCCAGTGCAGACCCGCGTGTGCGGTCAGGAGGTATACGACTGAGACCACCCCCACGCCAAGGAACATTCCGACACCGGCTGCGTATGCGGCGCCGGTAATACCGTATTGCCCGATCCAGACATATCCCAGTATGAGGTTGGCGAGCCCGGAAAGCAGAGCGGCGGCGGCTATTACCGCGGGGCGCTCGTGCAGGCGGGCGACCATCGCCGTCAGGGCGAGGAAAGCTACAGACAGGAAACTCATCATAAGCGGACCGACAAGATCCACACCGCAATGGTATTGGCTTTTCAGGATCAACACCCAATAAGGCGCGGTTGCGTATATGACCACGGCGAGCGTCATTATCGCCAGTGCGATGCCCCTGTATGTTGTCTCCAGGACGTCCATCGCCTTGTCGCGCAGGCCTGACTCCCACCTCCTGGCCACATGCACAAACAACACAGCCCATGCAGCATGGGCAAGCAGCACCACGGGATGCGCCAATCGCATGAAGACGAAGAACACACCGGCCTGGCTCTTGCTCAATTCCTGATTCCTGTAGAGCATGTAGAAGCTGATATAGGAATTGGCGCTCCACAGCGCCGTGCCCAGAACAGAAACCAGCCCGAATGTCACCAGCCTGGCAAACAGGTTCCGCGGGAGTTTCTTCGCGGGTTTCGGGGCACGCCGGTCGACCTGTTCGAGGCGGGGTTCCTTGCGCCTGTCTCTGCCGCGGCTTCGATGTCCACCGGTATGTACAATACCGAAATGCAGAAACCCCAGGGCGACAACCAGCGAAATTCCAAGTGTCGCCGCGTGAGTTACAAGCGCCGCGGTGGCGGAAGGCCAAACCCACAACACCCCCACCGCCGCAACCGTGAACAGCACGCTGAAGGTAATGTGGACGACCGAAACGATCCTGTAGACGCGCATACCCTTGAGGAACGCCAGCACGTTCAGGTATAGCGCCAACAACATCGCGTTGACCAGCGCCAACCAGCATATCAGCACCTGGTGGTCCCGCGTCACGCCGGGGACACCCTTGCCCGCGGAAATCACGAGTGCAGTTATGTACTCCGCGCTTACCAGGAGCCCGGCGCCGATCAGCAGCACCAGAGCGAGTACGCCGAATCGCATCTTGCGATAGAACAGTTCAAGCCGCCCTCGTGTTTCGAACAGCGAGACGTAGCGTTCGGTCCCGCTGTCGGTCCCCAGGGTCATCAGCGGTCCGAGAATGGTAAAGGTCATCACGCCAAGTCCCCAGAGCGACATATGCTCGGGCGCCAACATCCATGCCAGCACCAACACTCTGAAGAAACCAAGGACCCGCTGCAGGACAGTCACCGAGACATGGACCCCCATCAACTCACCCAGTGTGCCAACGCGGTACAGTCTTCTTACAACGGACAACTGGTGTCTCCCTGCTGGTATTCAGGGGCTCCCGCAACGACATGCCGGGCGCCGGGAAGGCTCAGGGGTGAACCCGCTCGCCATTCATAACATTGATCGGGTGAGGTTCAAGCAAACGGTTATAGCCAACCACCAGACCGGCCATCGACCATAACAGCACACCACTTGGTATTTCCCAAAGCATGTCCCGGAACATACCGTTAACAAGATAATTCAGCATTATTATCCAGAACACCACGACAAACTCGCGCGACAACCACCCCGTCGCGGTTGGCGGGATCTTGCGATACAGACTCAAAGACTCCCTGAAGACGGCAATGAACACCGCCAGCAGTCCGACAAGTCCGATAATGCCCGCCTCGGAAACCATTGTCAGTAATACGTTATGCTGCACAACCCGCTGATGAGGCATGCCGGCCAGGGACTCCGGATCGTGGGCCATCAGGGCCTGATGATCGAGGAAATGTCCGAACCCGACACCGGTCAGCGGGTGGGTTTGGACAATCTCCCATGCCTGCGCCGCAAGGATCTTGCGTGCGCGGATCGGACCCTGCTGAGCCACACCACCGGTGCGTCGGTCCGTACCGGTCAGATTACCCCAGAACGCGAACGTTCCGATAGCGACAAGCAGGGCGGCGACGGCTAGTTTCAATCGTCCGCCCCGGCGCCGCTCGGCCCACAGAAACCAGACCACCCCGCCCAGCAGAAACGCCACGTAAGCGGCTCGCACACCGGTGAAGAAAATTGCCGGTGGAATCAGCAGAATCTGCAACCACATCGCCAAACGGTATCCACCGCGAACCCGGCGGATGCTGAACAGATTCATATAGAACAACGCCACAAGAAAAGTGGCCTGAGGACCGGCGCCCCGGAACGGACCACGGGTGCGCTCGATGTCAACCGGAATGTTGGCCTCAACGATATACTTAGGCCAGATCAGCGAATTGGCCCAGTGCATCCCCTCTCCATAGGCGAACTGAAGGTAGCCTGTGTACAGCACGTACCAACCGAGGATGCTGACCAGTACGAACGGCCAGGCCGCCTGGTTCTCTTCGCCAACGATGTTGTACACCAACCACAACATGATAAACGGAAGGAGGATCGCGCCGAGATATCTGAAGTACGGGGCGGAACTGAATCCGCTGACCTGCGAAACCCAGCCAGCAACATGGACGTTCCAACCGAGGTACAACACCAGCGCCAGGAGAATCCAGAAGAGTGTGCGATCGAAACGCACCGATCCGCGCCGGAGGAAATAAAGCAGGTAGACCAGGACCGTTCCAATGAAGATCACACGCGGAGGGGTCATGGTAAAGAACCCCGGCACCTCGAACTTCAGCGCGTCGGAGTCGACCAAACCGTACGACAAGACCCACACCCATGTGAAAATCAGCACGTCCCATCGCGCGATCCAGTAAGCCACTATCCCAAGAACGGGAATCGCCGCCAAAGCCCATGGTGTAGCATCCGGCGCCGCCATCGAAATGCCAAACGCCCCGCCAACCAGCAGCAGCACTGCCAGCAACACGAGGGGATCGTTTTTCTGCTGGGCCAATATCGCCATGCGTGCCTCACGCGGATCAACTCGACAACCGGTCCGCGGAACGCTCGATGTACAGGCATCCCGCCGAATAGCGGTATATCAGCAACCCGCCAGCCGACGCTAAACTCGCTTATACACGAACCGCGGGATCGGGTATGTCCGAAGATTCATCACCAGCCCCGCAATCACACCGCCTCCGGCCTCCAGGCGTTTCTTCGCCTGGGCAACGGCCTCCCGCGGGGTCTTTTCGGCACGCGAGACAAGTACAACGTCCGGGATGGTGCCCGTGAGTATCTGCGCGTCAGGATAGTGATTCACTGCCGCCGTATCGACAATGATGTAATCGTAACCTTCAGCGAGCATTCTGAAAAACTCGCCGACATTTTGACTCTTGAGAACGTCGAGACTCCGACCCCTTCCCTGCCCCGCGACGTAAACGTCCAGTCCGCTGGATACCCTCTGCGCGACGGAGGCGGGATCGCGGGACTCGGTGATAATCTCGCATACACCCGGACCGCGGTCGAGTTTGAGTATCCTGCCGATCAGCGGTGTGCGGAGGTTAAAGTCCACCAATGCCACCCTGTCCGCGCCGGAAGGCATGCTACCGGCCAGGGCCAGGGCGCATGCGGTAGTGCTCGTGCCCTCCTGGCGGACGGCGGAACATAACATCACCACCTGACCGGAGACCTTACCGGAATAGAACAGCGAAGCCCACAGACTGCTGAAAACGTCCTGGGCCTTGCGGCTCAGAGTCGCTCTGGCTGGTTGATTGTTCGGTATCGCCTGATCGGTTGCCTGGGTCATCTAAACACCTCTCTTCGCGCGAATCATTCTTCGCCCGAGTTTGGGTACTGAGGTCAGCACCGGAACACCGAGATATCGCTCGGCCTCGTCAATGCTCTTGAGGCTGTGATCGAAGTGATCGGCGCTGAAAGCATAAATCAGCGACAGAATGAACCCGCCGACTACCGCGAGAATTAAATTCAGCAGCATAATAGGCTTGGCCGGTTTGTCCGGATCCGGCTGCGACGGATCACCCAGGATCGTCAGCATGATCGCAACACTCGACAATTCCCTTGCCGTAGTAGCACTGACGACCCGTTCCATCTCGGTATCGTACCTGCTCTGGGACGCTTCCTGCGCCGCCAAGAGGCGTTTCCATTCCGCGGTACTGATCGCCAGAGTGCGCAGGCGCTCGCTATCGGCTTTGAATCTGATATTGATGTTGTCTCGTTTGGCGGTTAACGCGTCGAGTTCCTGCTGGGTCCGCGTCAACTGCTTCTTAAGTTCGTTTCGGAATTCTTTCATGGCATCGGCGAGTTCCGACCTCGCCGTCATAACTTCCTTGTAGTCCTCGGTGTAGCGGGGCGTCAGAGAGTTTATATGTAGTTTAAGTTCCAGGATTTTAGCTTCGAGCGCCTTCACTGACGTGTTGACGGCCATTATGGAATCGGGAACCGCAATGGCGTTACCATCCTGCAGCGCCAACTGGGTCTGGAGCGCGGCCTTGATCGACTCGAGACCGGCGATCATTTCCTCGATGGTGCTCATCTTTTCGGCGTACGTGGTCGCCAGGCTGGCTTTACCGGCGGCCCCCACGCCACGCCCGGACATAGTCGCAATGTCAACCATGTCGGGTCCGGCTTTGTCGCGTATGAATGCTTCAGTAGCAGCCTCAGCACCGGCCAGATCGATCCTGGCCGCAGCCAGCGACTTGTCGGACAGGAACTTCGTCGCGTCCGTAGCACGTTTCAATTCCAGTTCCGCGTACCTCAGTTCGTATGCGGCGACCACGTCCTGGGCGATTTGCAGTGCGCGAGCGGCGGCAAGTTTGCATGAATCTTTTCCGAGTTTGACCGCCAATTCCCGCTCTTCAGGCCAGATCACCTGGACCTTCAGGGTCTGGGTGAAGGTGGCATCGGGTCCTCCGGGGGTCACAACCGTCAGCCTTTCCCTCAGTTCGTCAATTCGCTCGGTATTGGCGGCTATGAATTTCTTGACCGCCTCGCCTTCGGGCCATTTCAACTTTGCCGCGGCCTCGGCGGACAGTGTGGCGGTTTCATCAAGCCTCAGGAGTACCGCTCCCAGTACCCGGTCGCTGGAAATCAGCGCCCGGAGGGTCGAGATGTACAGTATGACCTGGTCTCTCATGATCCCGGGCGTCTCCAGAGGATTTGCAATCTGGCTGGGCTTTGCCAGCAGTTGCACTTCACTCTGATACCACTTCGGCGCATGCCAAGTCGCCACACCCGCGGCAGCCACTACCAGCAGGAAGACGACGACCATACCCAGAAATCGCCCGGCGATTATTCGGACAAGTTCACGTAAGGTTCGTTCAGATCTTGCAGCCATGTTATTACCTCTCGGGGCGTCGCCCGCACGTCACTTACGGATTCGGGCCAAGCCAGTCCACAGCATCAGTAGCGTTGTAGTTGATCGAATGGTTAGCCACCGCGCGGATACCGCGCGTCCAGACCAGGTCTATGTAATCGGCGCGTTTGGCTATTTCTGAAGTCGGTACGTAGATCACGTCACCGTCTTCCAACCAGATGTCATATCTGTATTTCGATGAATCGGCGACCACGGGCTTACCGTCGGCCTTCTGGCGGTTCTCGAGGAGTTGGAAGACATTGATGATAGCGATTTCCGGTTTTGGCAGGTGCCTGCGGCGCATCAGCGCAACCATACTGAGTTCGGCGCGTCCGGGACGATAACCACCGGATTGCGCAATTGCCTGCAGCAGCGACATTTCGCTTATCGAAGTTGACAGTTGCGGTTCGTTGAGCACCGCGCCGGGCTTATTGACTTCCCCGAAGACAAAGACTCTCAACGGCGCCACGGACTGTACGTTTACGGTAACTTCGATTTCATCCAGACCGATATCCTGATAGGCCTGGTTCAGCACATCGTGAAGTTCGATGGCGGTCCTTCCCGCGGCGCGGACATTGACGATAAACGGTAGCGACATCGTACCGTCGGGGGTAATGGGCACCAGGCGGCTTTGTCCGCGCGGGGACGTGGTAATCGCCTCTTTCAGTTCGCGTATTTTAACGTTGGATTCCTTGAAACTGACGGTCATGGTGGGGTTTTTGAGGAATGCGGCGTAGCGCTGTTTGATATCCGCATGCACTTCATCGATAGTCCGCCCGTAGGCCTTGACCGGACCAACGAGGTCCAGATGAAGCCTTCCATCGGAATGCACCTGCTCGACCTGGTCCAGAGACCGCTGGTAAGGGAAGCGGATGATGATGACGTCCTGCACCTTGATCTTGTAGATTTCGTTCATCTGGTGGCGCACGTGATAGATGACTTCCAGAGAATCGCCTTCCCGCATGCGGTACTGCCTGCGAATAATTCGGGCCACCGGCGCTTCCTGAGGCGACCAGTACTTGTCGAGAAACTGGGCCGGAATCCTGGTAGTACTGCTCGGCGGCGGATCAGAAGAGCAACCCAAAAGCATCATGACCGCGATCGCCGCGGCCCCGCAACACCATTTGCGCGTTTTCATAGTCTCACCTCACCGTCACAAATGCATCCGCCTGATACTTCTTAACGCCGCTGAGCGCCTTGACGGCCTGCTGATAGGTTTCGTATTTGTTGACAACTACTACAAACAGCGGTCCAGACTCGCCAAGTATCGCTCTCACGGCGGGCACCAAACCGCCGGCTCGCAGTTTCTTGACGAGCGAAGCGGAACGAGATTCGCCGGCGAAGGCGCCGGCCTGAACTGTCCAGGCAGTTGCGTTTGCGCGTCTGCTCGAACGCCTCGCCAATTCCGTGTTAGCAAAATACTCCGCGACCAGGCGAAATTCCAACTCCGCCTTCCGCCACATGCCTCTTCGCTGCAGCACGCAGCCCAAACGATAATGAGCGTGATCGCCCGGAGGCTTACCGACTTCGATATCGGTAATGGCGTCCCGGTACAATTCTTCGGCCAGAAGCATCTGACCACTATCAAAAGCCAACTGCCCCAACGCCAATCTCGCGTTGGCCCGCACGTCACCGTTACCGGAGCGATTTACAGCTTCTTGCAGATCGCTTTTGGCGCCGGCGATATTCGCCAGCGACAGCCTGGCTTTACCTCGCAGGTAATAAGCCCTGCCTGCTTCTCGCGTTCCACCGTATTCTCGCAAGAACCTGTCGGTCTTCGTTATTGTATCGCTATAGTCCCGGCGTACAAGGCTATTCTGAGCTTCCGCGAGCAATATTTTGCCCTGCCGAGGCGCCGCGCCTCCACAACCGACCACAACAAGCATCGCCGAGAGACAGGCGATCACAGTAATTAACACTCTCTTGAACATTCCGTAATCGTTTCTTGACAGCACACCAAAAACTCAGGACACAATACAGCCCCGAGTCCGCATATACAACCTGCAACCTTCTAATGCCTTGTCGGCAAGTGATAAGACGTAACTTGATTAATTATTAATCCGGCGTTGACAGTCGGATGGAGTTGATAAAATCTGCCGGACCGGGGTTTTAAAGTGCTAGAGCATCAAGTAGCGGGCGACATCGGCGGCACGAGGAGATCGCCCTTTTCGCATGAAGCTATCTGACGCTCGGACGGTTCGCTCTAACCCGCATTTTTCACAGTAGGTGAGTTTCGACGGATTTTGGCGGCGCCAGCGCGGTTTTGGTGGAAATCTGAGCGAATCGAAGCAATGAGCGCAAAAACCCCCTTACCCCCACAGTGACGGCCGGGTTGTGGGCGA
>JADHXQ010000129.1 GCA_016782885.1 Phycisphaerae bacterium
GAGACGGATGGCTCTGAATCAACTGAAAAAAGATAAGACGATCAAGCTGGGTCTGCGTGGAAAATCCAAAGCATGTAGCTGGGATCACGACGTCCTGCTAAGAATCCTCACCGGATAATCCCACATGCGATAGCCCTGCGTTAGCAACGACACAAGTATAACACACAGCACCAATTTGATATACTAGACGACTTTGGCCTTTTTTTTCTTCATGGTGTCACCGCTTTCAGATACGTCGCAACATAGGAGAATCTGCGCGGGTAGAATGTGTATGCGTGCTTGTTGTAGGTCATGACCGAATCCTTCTCAATTGCACGACCCAATCGCTTCTTCAGGTTATCCGCCCAAAGGAGCATACCGCAAGATTATACAGTATCCACAACTGCTGCCCCGGTCATTCTCGCTCGTGGCGCATGATCGCAAAGCACAGATTCTTGACGAGATCCTCATCATTGTAAGAAGTCATGAGTGTTGTGAAAAGGGATTCATTGTCCCCCGTTTCCCTGGCAGTTTCCACGGCCTTTACGAGGGCGTATTCTTCGGATTGCAAACTCCATTTGACCAGTTGTTCCCACATGCTGTTGTCGACAGGCGAATCTGTTACAAACGCCATGAGGATGGCCACATCCAGCCAGGACGCCCATCCTTCCAGTTCCACCAATACCGCATATGCGGCTCTCAGCACGACCCTGCGTTGTTCCTCCGTCGTCTGACCGGTCGCCATCTCCGCTAGGCATTGTTTCATCACCGGGAGCGCGGCCAGTCCAAAACCGACCTCGCCAGGAAGCATGTCCGTTTCGTGGGCGACAAACAGTTTAATTCCCAAGGGAATGAACATGGCGGTCCTGGCTTCTCCATATTTAAAGTAGCTGAGATGATCGAGAGCAACCAGACACGTGTGATAATGCGCAGTGTCAGGTGTCGGTATATTCCTCGACACGAAGCAAATTGCGGCGGCCCGAATGTTCTCAGGTGTCAACCACTCCACATGGTAGCCAGCGTGCCAAACAGTTGTCGCATGTTCCTTGAGCCCTTGTATGTCTGAAACTACAGAGGCCAGTACCACCTTTCGGGCAGAAAAAGCTTTGTCAGCCTCCGCCAACAGTCCTGTTGTGTCCATTCTTTCCTTTCTCTCCCATCCACAGACAGCACTTCCAGTTCTTCCACTACAACGGAATCGAGATCGGCACCGGTATCCGTATCGGCATCCATATTGGTATCGGTATACGCTTCGGCATCCGTTTCGGAAAAAGTCCGCCTGGAACACCGTATAGCGGTTTCAGTCTCGGTTTCGGCGATATAGGTATAGGGACCTTCACAGGATCTCGTACGAACACAGGCACGGGTATTTTTATTGGCGGACGCTTATTTGTACATTTATATCTGTGAATCCCGATACACGTTGACAGTCCCTCCGTCAATTCATTGATTTCGAGAGCATGCGTATCTGAGACTGGTGCATGAGCGGCCAACATCGCCTTAAACAAGTATATCTTGCCTGATAGTACGCAACAACTGTCCTTGGGCATACACCTGATTTTTCGATCTACGTGACCAGGATGCTTAGGATCCCACGGAACAGGTCCCGTGTGCGGTCTGGGCGTGGGTCTGCCCACTTTGGCTTTTGCGGGCTCTTTAACAGAACCTTTGTCTACCCAATCCTTGGCTAGTTTCGTTGCCTGTTTGTGTCCCATATCCTCCCCTGCAATCGTACCGATGATCAGATTCGGCCCAAGCCTCTTCTTCTCCACATCTGCGGGTATTTCCCCACGATGGAACGCAAAAGATCGTTTCAGTTCAAACCACAGATAATCTATCCGATGATTCAACGAAGAGGCGTCCATGTTTAGAAAAATATCCTTCTTGCCATCCTTTAGAAACTTTTTTGATAGATCAGCCAGAGTGTTAGACTTTTCCCACAACTCAGAAAGAATGGTCTCCGGTTCTTTCGGCTTAATCCACCGCCTTTCCATATGTCCGGTGATGGGAAGTTGTCCCCATGTACCGAGCCCGCGCGGATCTCTAAGATTGACCGGATTGCCCCGCACATACTCATACAGATTCATCCCGTCGGCGTACTGGTTGGTTCCGGTTGGGTCGCGTGGTGGGAAGTGGGCGGTTACGGCTGGACGACCTGAGCCTGGGTCGCGGTTGATGAAGCGGCCCACTGTTGGGTGGTAGTAGGCCGATGCGTCGGCGGGCAGGGCTGCGATGGCGGACAGGGCGAGCAGGATGACGATCGGTCGAGTGGTTTTCATTTTTGAATCCTTTCGACAAGTTCCAGTATATCGTTACTGGTTTAATGGTTCAATATCGCGACCTCGGCGGTCGGCCTGGGATTGGCTGGGGGTAATGCTGTGGCCGGATCGGTTGCGGCATCTGTGGTATCCGCGGGCTTTGCGGAATGTGCGGCTGGGCGGGGGTCGGCGTCGTCGGATGCGGCGGCCCGTAGACCGCGGGTATTTGGGGGATGCCGGGCCGGGGCGCCGCTGGGGACGCTGCGTTGGGTCCGGGCGTGTTCGTTCGATGGACGAACAAGTCGCTATCGATAATCGGACGCCTGCGGTGAGCGAGCAGTCGGGCCAGGGCAGGTGTGGCCGGGCGGTAACCGCATCGCATAGCCGCCTTCGTAAACCACGCCCGATAGCACGGGCGTGTAGTGTCGCAACGATAGGCGTTCTCGTAGCACCGTGCGGCCCGGGATAGGCGGTTGTTGTCCGAATCGCAATGGCCTCGTGCGGCGAGGAACTGTGCGAGTTCTTCTCTCGGCGTCAGCGAGATGAGATAACGATTCGCACGCACCTGATAGTCGGTCGTTTTGAGCGGCCAGGTCTTGTAATAGTCGTCGGCGAAGCTGCTGAAACCTTTGCCGGCGCCCTCGATGTTGAACCGCTCGCGCCAGGCGGGGTTGGGATGATCGAGACCGTCCCAGCGGACGAAGATGTGGGCGTTCGTGGTGACCAGCTTAAGCGGATAGCCCAACCGCCGGCCGATGGCGACATACATGACCGGCATGGAGGTGCATGTGCCGCCGGGCGTATCGGCGACGGTCCGGCCCTTTGCGGGGATCATGCCGTGGATGAAGGCAACGCGAGAGTCGTTGAAGGCGAAGTTGTCTTTGGCGGTCATATCGTACTTGACGCCGAGATCTTCCTGTAGCACCTGGAGCAGGAACGAGGCGCGCAGGTATGCTTCGCTATTGCGATAGTGCCTGGCCCATTTCGGATGGTGAGCGCGATAGAGATGGCGCAGGGTCTCGAACTTCACCCGCGCGGCCCACCGATCCAGCGTGGCTAAGCAGTGGTCAATGTCGAGCGTCCCGGCGCCCGGCAGGCCGGTGGCGCAGAGGAGGTTCATTTCTGCAATGTCCATGTCGGCAAGTTGCACCGGCGACATGCTCAGCAGTTCATTGAGCGACTGGGCCTTGTGCGTGATTTTGCGCGGAGTGAAGTTGCTACCGGAGACGGCGGAAGTTGCTGTGGGTTTGCCAGTGAAGAATACGAAGTAGACGATGCCGAAAACGGCGATTACCGCGAGGGGCAAGGCTATAGCCAGGGTTTTGGCGGCCTTGGGGGATTTGGGCGGTTCTTGCGTCCGCTTTCGCGGTCTGGATTTCTTTTTTCGCTGCGCCAAAACTCACCTCGTACGAAACGGTTTTCTTACCAGGATCGAACGTAAGGCGCACCCCCGAAAAAAAGTAGTAAAAAACTCGTAAAAGGTTGAACGGGTTGGACTTTGCGCAATTCATCGCACGGTCCGATCCGAACGGTAAAACCTTATCGCCCAAGCGTATACACGTTCTAATATACCGGAGTCCAGAAAGGCATATTTGCGCTTTTTTGACTACTTTTTTTTGAGCGATCAGCGATTTTCGGGGCCTGTCTTTCCTCCTGATGTGCCAAACAAAGAATCTCGATGCTCTCGACAAGCTCCGTTCATCTTGTATGATTAAAGCAGTTCAGCAATGAAAGGATCGTCCGGTATGAAATCAAGTTCGGAAAAACTCTTGCGCGGGTCTCTCGTCTCCGCTGTCGCCGGGATCATACTGCTATCTGCGGCCGGAGCACGGGGCGGCGTGCTGTCGACCGAGTCGTTGAAGAAATACGTCGAGCAATTCAACGCTGACGATGAGGAACTCTACTCGAATATCCCCAACGCCAAGGCGTTTGAGTTTCTCGCGCCGAACATCCCGCTGCTCGACTGCCCCGACAAGGATATCGAGCGGACCTACTACTTCCGCTGGTGGACGTATCGAAAGCACGTCAAGAAAACGGCCGACGGGTTCGTGATAACCGAGTTCCTTCCCAAGGTGCCCTGGGCGGCGAAGCACAATACGATCTCGTGCCCCGCGGGGCACCATTTTTACGAGGGCAGGTGGCTGAGAGATGGAAAATACATGGACGACTACGCCGTGTTCTGGTTCCGCAAGGGCGGATCGCCGCGGCGGTACAGTTTCTGGGCGGCAGATGCGATCTACGCCGACTTCCTCGTCCGGCAGAATCGCAAGCTGACGGTCGATCTGTTGGACGACCTGGTGAAGAATTACAAGGGCTGGGAGCAACATCGCCTGACGAGCGACGGGCTGTTCTGGCAGATCGACGACCGCGACGGGATGGAAGTGTCGGTGGGCAAGAGCGGAAAGCGGGCGACGATCAACAGCTACATGTACGGCGGGGCAAAGGCGATCGCTAAGATCGCCGCGATGGCGAAACGCGCCGACATAAAAGCCGAATACGAAGCCAAAGCCGCCAAACTCAAACAACTCGTCCAGACAAAACTCTGGGACCCCAAGGCCAGGTTCTTCAAAACGCTCAAACGCAGCGAATACGAACTGGTCACGCCGACAAACTCGCGCGACGGGTCGATCCTGCGGATGCACTGGTACGACGCCAAACATCGCGGAACGCTCGAGTGGATCCAATACGACCTGAAAGCCCCGGCGAGCATCGACTCTGCCGAAGTGTATTGGCACGACGATACCAACCTGATCCGCCTGCCGAAATCGTGGCGAATACTCTACCTTGACGGCGCCAAGTGGAAGCCGGTCGCCAACAAAAGCCCTTACGAACTCGTGCTCGACCGCATGAACAAGGTCGCGTTCACCCCCGTCAAAACCAGCGCTATCCGCCTGGAACTGCAGTTGCAAAAGGGCAAAGCCTCCGGTCTGTACGAGTGGCGGGTTCTGTCGGGCGCCAAAAACCTCGCCGTCGGCGCCAAGGCCACGTCGTCGGTCCCCACGAAACGAAACCGCTACGGCGATCCGCTCAAGGGCCTGAGTAACGCCGAGGGCAAGAGCAAGGAAGCCAAACTGGTGGATGTTCGCGAGCAGCACGGTTTCACGCCATGGTACTTCAACCTGCCCGACGCCGGAAAAGGTCACGAAGTCGCCTGGAAGCAGTTGATGGACCCCAAGGGCTTCTACGCCCCGTTCGGCCCGACGACCGCCGAGCAGCGCCACCCGGGCTTCAAAGTGGTTTACAAGGGGCACGGATGTCAGTGGAACGGGCCGAGCTGGCCGCTGGCGACGGCGGTTACACTGACGGGGATGGCCAATGTGCTGAACAACTACAAGCAGGACGCCATAACCGCCGCCGACTACTTCAAAACGCTGAAGGTCTACACCAAATCCCATCGCCGAAAACGCAAGGACGGGAAGGTCGTCTCGTGGATCGACGAGAATATCGACCCGTTCACCGGCGTGTGGATCGCCCGGACGATGCTGCTGGCAGAGGACGCCATGCGAAAAGCGGAAGGCAAGAAACCCAGGCACATCAAGGAGCGCGGAAAGGACTACAACCACTCGAGCTACTGCGATCTCGTGATCACCGGACTGATCGGTCTGCGCCCGCGGGCCGACGAAACTCTCGAAGTACACCCGCTGGTCCCGGCGGGCAAATGGGACTACTTCTGCCTCGACAACGTGCGGTATCACGGGCGGGATATTACGATCGTCTGGGACAAGACGGGCAAGCGATACAACAAGGGCAAGGGCCTGCAAATCCTGGCCGACGGAAAACCAATCGCCCGGTCCGACACGCTGAAACGAGTCACGGGCAAGCTGGACTGAGGGCCTGGTCACCTATGTCACAAATGGTTCACAGTTTTCGGAATGGTGACATACCCACGATCGCCAGCCGGCCTGTTCGCTGGAGCTTGAGATCAGATATGTTCGGCCAGGTCGGCTATTTGGGGTCTTGCCAGCGTTTGGTAGTCCGAGTATCGCATTTTGACTGATCGGTTGTGCGATCCGGCCTGGAAGACGATCTCGTCGTCTTCGGCGAGGTGGGTGTCAACGAAAGTGTCCATGTGATAAAGGTTTCCGAACGGTGGTTCGGCGCCAAGTTCGCAATCGTCGAAGATTTCGCCCATCTCCGCTTCACTTGCCAACCGTAAATCTATGGCCTGCAATACCTTCGAGGCTTTACCGAAATTCAATCGGTAGCTCGCCGGTAGTACGCACATGACGTATTCCCCGCCATCATAGAGAATTACGGGCTTGGCCATCATGTCGCCGCTGACGTGTTCGCTGGCGGCCACTTCCTGGGCCGTGTAGGCCGGCGGATGTTCATCCGCAACGTAGTTGACCCCTTTCTCGCTCAGATATTCACATACGTCCATAATGTGTGCTCCTTCAGATCTGCTTAAGGCGCCAATAAACGGTTACCCTGGCAACTTGCCGACACCTAATTATACGCACGTCAAACCCCCTCGACCACACCGGGGCAGCTATTAGCTACCGCCCGACAGCCGGCAGTATGTCTTGGACAGAGCACTATTGCGCCAGTACTCCGGCGCGTTTCAAGGTCGTCAGGATCAGTTGCTCGAACGGCATGTCGGTGCATGCCGGTACGCAGGTCGCCCCACGCGAGAGGCATATCTTGCGGCAGCGGTCCTGGAACTCGCCCCACTTGCGGCGGTATGCATCGAGCACTTCGTCTGTCAACCATAACGACATCCGGCGACCGGTCTCGGCGTGCTGGAACATCATCGGGCCTTTGGCAGGCGCCTCGGCGCCCGCGTCTAGGGGGCTGAACAAGTGAATCACGATAACGTCCCTGCCTCCCGCGATATCGGATATCTGCAGTTGTCCCAGCGACTCGTCCAGATCACCGGCGCAGTCCAACAGGTCGGAAATAAGCAGGATTGTCCCCGCCGAGTCGCTTCCACGGGGGCGCCCCCGGGCCAACTGCGACAAACGATTAACGCTGTCGGCCAGACGCGTCGGACCCGCCGCCGACAAGCCCCGCAGGTAATCCAGCACGCTGGTGATATACCCGCGATTCCTACCGGCATGAAACGCGTCGCCCGGGTCCGTTTCACCGCCGAATGCAACCAGCGTCACGCGGTCCATCGCCCCCATTGCCACATACGTCAGCGCGGCGGCCGTACGCCGGGCATAGTCAAACTTCGCCGAAGTTCCCCCGGGCGACATCGATCCCGAACAATCCAACGCCACCACCACCGTCGACTCACTATGTTCGTGGAACAGGCGTATCAACAGTTTTTCCATTCTGGCGTAGTACGGCCAATCAATGAAGCGGGTGTCGTCTCCGGGCGCGTAGTCACGGTGGTCGGCGAATTCCAGACCGTCGCCCAGACGCCTCGAACGCCTTGCCCCTCCCGCCGCACCGCCGGAAATGCGCTTGGCGATCAGGTGCAGGCGTTCCAGCCTGGCCAGAAAGCCGGTATCGAAAAGGTTATCGGAGTCGTTCTTCACGCTTTCGATTCTCGCAGTTTCAACTACCGGCGCCGACGATTGCTTTTTCGCAATTCCGCAGGGTTTTCATGAGTTTGTCGGGTCCCTCGGCGCCCGTCAGTTCATCCAACACTCCCGGCGTGTGAAGCATCTGAGCCAGTCTCGCCAGCAGGTGCAGATGCGTGCGCTCGTCCTTGCAGCATACCAGGAAGAACAGGCGAGTCAACGAACCGTCCGGCGCCCCAAACGGTATCCCCGAATGCGTCAGACCGACAACCACAAAACTCTCGACAATATCGTATTCCACCGGGTGGCGGGGATGCGGAAGGGCCACTCCCGGTATCAAAGCCGTCGAACGGATATCTTCACGCGCGCGCACTTCGTCGAGGAGGTCGCTCTTGAGGTGGACCATCCCCGCCCGATCGGCGACGTCAACGAGTTCGCGGAGAGTGGCCTGGCGGGTACGGGCATGCATCGGCACGTCCAGACCGCCGGCGGGAATACTCGAACAAAGAAGCATCCCCTCCGTATCCATACCGTGGTAATCGCTGACGCCCTTTGAAATACCGCCCAGTTGCTGACAGTCGAGAGTGTGCATCCGGGTCTCAACCCAATGGTCGACTTCGCTCTTGATGAACCTGAACCTGTCATTGGGGGACTTGTCGCCGCTGAGCTTCCGGCAGGGGATCTGCCCGCGCGAGGCGAGCTTCACCACTTCGCGCAGATCCATCGCCAGGTAGGATGCAACCTGCGTAGCGTTCATCTGTTCGTGCGGCATGGGGAGTATTCCGGTGCAATCAGTAGTAACGCCTTTTTGCGTTCGAACGACGGTTGGGGATTACATGGATTTTTGGATTACATGGATTAACGACTTTGATTCTGTAACGACTGCGCGTTCAGCCGTGTCGTTGCCAATGTCTTGCCGTTAATCCATGTAATCTATTAATCCATGTAATCCCCTTCTGGTTTTCGCCAACCATGTAATCATCTCCCGGTTTTCGCACTGTTCGATCTTTCCTGCAAATCACTCAGTTACATAAGGTTCATCGGATCAACATCGATCACCACTTCGGCCGGATTGCCGCGGCATATCGAAGCCATCTGCGGATAGAGCAGCTTCTGAACCCAACCGGCCGGACCAGATGACGGTATTATAGTGATTTCGTAGCGGAACATCTTGCGCAGCTTGACGATGTTCGCCTGGGCCGGAGCGCTCATCGAAACCCGTTCGACCGGTAGTATCACGCGAAGCGCCCTTGCCAACTCCTCGGCGCCGTCCTGGGCTTTGTTGGCCTTGGCGTGGCGGATAATAAAGCGAATCATCCTCGCAAACGGAGGCAGGTGAGCTTCTGCGCGCTGGGACATCTCGATCTCGGCGAAACCGTTGTAGTCGTGGTTGGTCGCGAAGATGATCGCCGGTTCGTCAGGGTGGAGTGTCTGAACGACGACCCGCCCGGGCAGATCGGAGCGTCCGGCGCGTCCTGCCACTTGGACGATGAGCTGGAACGTCCGCTCGGCGGCGCGGAAGTCCGGTATCCTCAGCGCGGTATCCGCCGACAGCACGCCAACCAGCGAGACGCCTGGAAAATCCAGCCCTTTGCCCACCATCTGCGTGCCGAGGAGGATATCGAGCCGCCCGGCCGAAAATTCCTCAAAAACCTTTCTGAACTGTCTGGGCGAGGTCATCGTGTCTGAATCGACGCGAGCGAATCTCGCCTCGGGGAACTTGCGCCCCAGTTCGTCCTCGACACGCTGGATGCCCATACCGAACAGCAGCAGCTTGCCGGCGCAGGCCGGACACCTGTCGGGCAAACCGGCGGTGTGCTGGCAGTAGTGGCAGACGGCCATTTCGGTGGCCTGGTGGAACACCATCGGGCGGGTGCAATTCTCGCAGCCGAGTTCCCACTTGCAGTGCGGACAGAACACGAAGCTCGCGAATCCCCGGCGATTCATCAGCAGAATAGCCTGGTGCCCCGCGTCGAGTGCCGCGGCGAGTTGCCCGGTAAGCGTCCGCCCGATCAGTTCGACCTTGCGGGGGTTGATCTCCTGTCGGAGGCTGACGATTTTCAGGGTTGGCATGGGCAGCGACCGCACGCGTTTGGGAAGGCTCAGCAGTTGGTATCGCTTGCGGCGGGCGTTGTGCAGCGATTCCAGCGACGGGGTGGCCGATCCGAGAACGATCGGAACCTTCTCAAGCGACGCCCGCATTACCGCAACGTCTCGACCGTGGTAGCGGGGTACGGTATCCTGCTTGTACGACGACTCGTGCTCCTCGTCGACCACGATCAGACCGAGTTTCGCAGTCGGGGCGAAAACCGCACTGCGCGGGCCGACCACTACCGCGGCGCGGGCGTCGCGAATCTGCTGGTAGTAAAACGCGCGCTGGGCATCGGTCAGAGAACTGTGGAGGACGGCTACTCGCGGAAGGCGCCGCACGAGGCGCTGGAGGGTCTGGGTCGCCAGCGCTATCTCGGGCACGAGGACAATCGCCTGCTGCCCGGCCGCCACGACCCGGCGAATGGCGCGGATGTAAACTTCGGTCTTTCCGCTGCCCGTTACCCCGTGCAGCAGCATCGCCGAAAAACCGCCGCCCAGGCGGGCCTCGATCTCCGCCAGCACGGCGAGCTGCCGATCGTTAGGCTCAATGGTGTCGTCTCCCATGTCGGACGAATCGAGATCGTCTATCTGCACGGGCCTTGACTCGGTCCGGATAAGCCCGCGTGCTTTCAGGCGGCCGATCGTATTGCGAGATGCGCCGCTGTGATTCATCAGGCTCTTGAGCCTCAGCGGCTCGACACCCTGCCTGCGCGCCTCCAGCAGTTCGTCCAGGACGCGTTTCTGCCTGGCGCCCAGCGCCTGGGCGAGACCTTTCGGACCGCCCTGCAGGAATACCACCGTTTCGGTGCGAGGCGCGTGTTTGCCGACGGCCGACGGGATCATCGCAGCAAGCGTCATCCCAAGCGGGCTCAGGTAGTAGCGGCTGATCCACTGGCCGAGTTCCCATCTGACCGGATCGAACTGCGACTCTGAATCGATAAGTTCGCCGACCACTTTAAGTTTCCGATCGCCGGGAGCCCCTTCGGTTCGCACGACAACCCCTGTGGTCATTCGCCCGCCCCGCCCGAAGGAAACCCGCACGCGCTGACCGATCTGCGGCGGGCCGAACCTCTCAGGCCAAATGTAATCGTAAGCGGACCACACGTTAGCGGCCACCGCAACGCCGACGACCGCCAAACCGCTATCGGCACGGGGCCGATCCGGCGCGGGACTCTCAGGCTCTTCAAACAATCGCGACATACAAACATACTATCCGCACAGACCGCTCCAGCCAACAGTCCACCGGCGCCAATAGCATTGACAGATTCGCCAAACGGACAATCTGAGCGGAAAGAACCAGAGAATCCGCTTGACCTGTATATGCCACAAATATACACTTTGTTTATGCATGAAGTCTTTGAGAGTATCACTGGTTTCGATTGGGACGATGGCAACCGCGACAAGAATCGTCTGAAGCACAATGTACTCAACGGAGAGTGCGAGGATGTGTTCTTTAATCAACCGCTGATTATCGTTAATGACGCCAGGCATTCAAAGGACGAGAAACGATATGCCGCATTTGGCGTGACAGATGGCGGTCGCAGGCTCACTGTTATCTTTACCCAACGTGGACATCTGATTCGGGTCATCTCGGCTCGGGACATGAATAACAAAGAGAGAAGATTCCATGAAAAGCACTCGTAAGAAAATACCGCTGTTCAAGAATGAGGACCAGGAGCGAGAGTTTTGGTCAAAGAACTCTCCTTTGGATTATATGGATGTTGATTCAGTCAGGCAAGGCGCCTTTCCAAACCTTAAACCCACACTGAAATCGATTTCCATCAGACTACCCGAACACATGCTTGAGGAATTGAAGATTCTCGCTCACAAGCGGGATATTCCTTACCAGAGTCTGGTGAAGCTCTTTCTGGGAAGAGAGATCCTCATGGAGCGCAGATCCCTTGAATCATCATGATAGTTTGAACCACCAGTAGTGTACCCAGGCATTCTACGGACAGAACAATCAGACATGCCCACCGCGATCGCACTACATTGTATTTACACCGCGATCGTGAATAAGATATCCTTCTTGCGGGATGACAAGACGAACAAGGCCAACCAAAACAGTTTCTCTGATAGCGATGCTGCTCGTCGCGGCGAGTGTGTCGGGTGCGGGCGGTCCGGACAACGCCAAACCGCTTCACCCGCTCGGCGATTTCGACTCGCTGCCGACATGGCCGAAAACAATGCCCGCGAAGATGGCGATGCTGACGGTTCATCCGCCACCGGATGCGGACCTTCGCAAGAAACGCTTCGACCGGCGCAATGATTCCGAAAGCGTCAAGGCGCTGTGCCTGAAACTGAACCATGCGTTGGAACCTGACGCCCCGGAGCTTGGCACTTTTCGTGGCCTGGTGAAGCAGGGGAAGTTTGCCAAAGCACTCGATGCTTACCGTGCCTATTTTTTCGACAAGCTGAAGAAGCCCGAACGATATGGGGCCAATACCCGGAACCTGACGGGCTACCAGTTAAAGGCGGGCAAGAAATGGGTGCTCAAGCGGGTCGATCCGAAAATCATCGAATTGGCCATGCAGGGGATTTACACCATCGAGGCTCTTCAGGGCGAGGTCGGGCATCCCGGACAAATGGCCTGGGTTCCTTACACACTGAAACTCCCGGCGGGCGCGGCCTACGGGCGGATGGGTAACGACCATCCGTTCTGGAGAACCGAAAAGGGTTTCTCCGTCCGAAAAGAGATCGAATTCTTTCGGGCGCTGAACAAGTTTCCGCTCGATTTCATGCCATTGCCCACCCGCCTGCTGGAATCGTATGTCCTGACCGGAAATCGCAAACATCTCGAGCGATGCTGCGAAATCCTGGACGACTGGTCCCTCAACGCGCGGAGGGATATCGACGCGATTCCCATCGACATCCGCAGCGCGACGGAACTTGAATCGGAAAGGCTGCGTGACTTCCCGGGCATGATGCGGGTGATGGTCGATGAGCGCCCTGAACTCGCGGAACGGTTCGACTCGCGCACCCTTGCCCGATTGATGTTGCATCTCCTCAGCGATTTTATCCCCTACACGATCCGGGCCAAACGTACGGAACTGGCCAACTGGGGCATCATGGGGATCGGCAACGCATTTCACTTCGCCACCCTCTTCCAGGAATTCAAGAGCATGACTTATGCCCGCCGCGAGTTGTGGCGGTTATGGAATATCAACTTCACGCACTTTTTTGCACTCGACGGAGCCGCCTACGAGGCCGCCGACAGCGGTCATTCCCGCATCGCCGTTCCCCGGGCGCGCGAGTGTATACCATACTGTCGGCTTCCTGAAAACGCCGGTTCACTGGAGCGGGCCGCGTTCAATGACCTGCTGCGGGACCGCATGCGCTACGTCGTGGTCCAGATGTCGCCGCGTGCCCGCCAACACCTGCGTTTCGATCCGGGCTATCGCTCGCACCCGAAATACGAGTGGCTCGAACCCAAGTGGACCACCTTCGACACCGTTTCGGCGATGAAAGAACTGCTCTGGGATCGGGACGCGGAGGTTCGCAGTCGCCTCAGCTTGAGGCCATGGCCGCCGCCCTGAACAAATACGCCATCCGCAAGACCAGCCAGCGCGACTTCGCCAAGAAATGGGGCTCTCATCTGCTGCGCCCGGTTTCCGTGCGATGGACAGGCAAAG
>JADHXQ010000003.1 GCA_016782885.1 Phycisphaerae bacterium
CTCCTTGTGCATGAGTAAAAGGATGTCTCACGCAATGGCCATTGCTACAGAATATGCCCCCTATATCACACCCAATCCAAGAGCGCAACCTAACATGCGCCGAACATGAAGAAAAATATTCTCACATGCGATAGCCCTGAATGATTCCTCTTGCATTATTCCCCCTGTGGGGGTAGCGTTTACGTTGACACACATTCGGTATCATGCCAATGAAACTTGATCGTCACACAACTGTAAAATACTACTCCATGGAGTACGGCTGAGTGTTTTCCATTTCGCGCTCGTGGTGAGCGCCCGCCATCGCGACCGGTAAGTACGCGGTTTCAACCAATCCCCCCGTTCCTCTACGGACTGACCAGATCATGAGGATATTGGTATGAAGACTATTGATGGTATCGGACTTACTGATGTACAGGCAGTTTACAGCGGCCCGGAAGGCGTGCTCTGGGAACTCATAATGGGCGAACAGATCCACATCGGCGGGTTTGCTTCGTCGATGGACCTTGTCGGAAAGGCCGCTATCGCCGCCAGCGCCTCCGGCGTCGACCTGTGCTGCTGCAACGGCGCGGGCATGAGATTCCTCGTGCGTTTCGCAAAGGTCGAGAAGATGACCGGCGTGGACGCCACGCGGACGGTCGTCGACCAGGGACGCCGGCGATGCGAGACGGAAGGCCTGGCCGACCGGATCAACTTCGTGTTGGCCGACGCGTGCGAAACCACCCTGCCCGGCGGCGAGGCGGATTTCGTATGGGGTGAAGATGCCTGGTGCTACGTGTCGGACAAGGCGGCGTTGATCGCCGAGGCCGCCCGACTGGTCAAACCCGGCGGGACGATCGCCTTCACCGACTGGGTCGAAGGCCCCGCAGGATTGTCCGACGAAGAGGCCGAGCGTTTTCTGGCGTTCATGAAGTTCCCCAATATCCAGGATATCGAAGGTTATTCGAAGCTCCTGGCGGGCAACGGCTGCGAGGTGCAACTCGCCGAAGACACCGGGCGGTTCGCCCCCTGCGTGGACCTGTACCTGAACATGCTGAACATGCAGCTTACGTATGACGCACTGAAAATCATCGGCTTCGACATGGAACTGCTGGGAGCGATGGGCGGCGAGATGCAGTTCATGCAGACCCTCGCCCACGAAGGAAAGATCGCCCAGGGCCTGTTCGTCGCCACCAAGGGATGATCGCGGGAAGACCCCGAATCGTTCGCACAAAACAAAAGAAAGGATATTACCGATGACAAAGACCATTTACTCGGCTGTGATTACGATCATGGCAATAGCAGTCGCGCCCGTAATGGGCGAAGATACCAAGGAAAAGTGGCTGGACGCCGGTGTGGCCCTGGCGGCCGCCGCGGAAGAAAACTCTCCCCCCGCCGAGGCGGCCAGGCAGGAAGCTCATGAAGAGAAGTGCTGCTCTCCGCTGCCGTTTCACTGTATCGAAGGTTACTCCGGCGGCGCGATCACTCCCATGGCCTACATGTGCAACGGATGGTGTCCGAAAAAATGCTGCAAGTATCCGGTAGTCTCGTATAGTTTCCTGAACATAGGCACGAAGGAAATGCAGGTATTTGCGGTGACCCAATCGTTGTTTGAGCGTCTGGAGTTCGGTTATGCGTACAACTACCTGAACCTCGGTTCGCTGACCGAGGACATCCGCGGTGCGGGTATGGATCCCGGTCGGGACGACGTGCAACTGCACCACTTCAATCTGCGCGGTATGCTGATCAAGGAAAACGACTTCGGTCTGCCACTGCCCGCCGTGACGGCTGGTGTACACTTCAAGTACAACGACGGCGTGCAGCGGATCGACCGGAATCTCGGCGGACCGTTCAAGGCGATCGGACTCGACCGGAGCAGCGGCGTGGATTTCACCCTGACGGCCTCCAAGATGTTTCCGAAGCTCGCCTTCGGGCGGCCTGTGATCCTGACCGGCGGCGCCCGCTGGTCCCAAGCCGCACAGATCGGCCTGTTCGGCTTCGGAGACACCTACCATACGACGTTCGAAGGCAGTGCAGTGTACCTGCCGACGGACTGGTTGGCTCTGGGCTACGAACTGCGCACCAAGGCCGATCCGTATGGGAAAATCCGCGGGCTGGTCGGCGAGGAGGACGCGTGGCAGGCCTTCTCGGCGAGTTGGATAGTCAACAGCCACCTGACAGTTTCAGCGGTCTACGGTATGCTGGGCAATGTCGGCAACACCCGCGAAGACAACACGCTTGGCATCCAGATTCGCTGGGAGTTCTAGAATCGCCGGCGGGAGAGTCTGAAATGAGTAAATGCTGCGGAGATAGCAACGCCGGGGCGAAAGGCGCCGATTGGCCGTGCGAGGCGTTCGGATGGTTCGACGATATGGTCTCTCACTGTCTCGATTACGCGACCGAGGCCAAGGCGTCCGGGCGGCCTGTCGTGGGGATCATGTGCGAATATACTCCGCGGGAACTTATCCTCGCCGCGGGGGGGGTTCCGGCGTGCCTTTGCGGCGGGTCGGCGGAGATGGTGGGTCCGGCGGAAGAACAACTGCCCGCCAACCTCTGCCCGCTGATCAAGTCGACCTACGGATACCACAGGCAAAAAGCCAATCCGTTCCTCGAACTGGCCGACCTGGTCGTCGCGGAGACCACGTGCGACGGGAAAAAAAAGATGTACGAACTGATGGGGCGCACGCGCCGGATGCACGTGCTGGAACTCCCCCAGAAACCCGACGCCGCGGTCGCAATGGCGCACTGGAAAGCCGAAGTGCGGAAACTCAAGGAAGCCCTGGAAGAGCTTTTTTCCGTCGAGATCACCGACGCCGCCCTCCGCGACGCCATCGGACTGATGAATCGCGAGCGATCCCTGAAACGCCAACTCGCCGAACTGATGCGGGCCGACGCCCCGCCGCTTACGGGCAGGCAATTGCTGGATTTCAACACCATCATCGCCTGCATCCCATGCGCCCTGGAGCACTACGCCGGCGCGATCGAGCAGATGGCGGGGCGCGCCGGTCCGGGCGATTGCGCCGACCGCGTGCGAGTAATGATGACCGGCGTGCCCGTACCGCACGGGGCCTGTCGCGTTATGGATATCATCGAAAACTCCGGCGGGCTGGTCGTCGCGATGGAAAACTGCAGCGGTATCAAGCCGATCTGCGAGGACGTCGACGCCGCCGGCGACGACCCGCTTGCCGCGATCGCCGAAAAATACTTCCACCTGCCCTGCTCGGTGATGACGCCCAACGATTCGCGCATGGAGCTTCTGGCGCGGCTGGCCGGCGAATATCGCCCGCAGTGCATCATCGAACTGATCTGGCAGGCGTGCCTCACGTACGACGTGGAATCCGCGCGCGTCCGGGAACTCGCCGGCGAGTTGGGGATTCCCTACCTGCGGATCGAGACCGACTACTCCCCGTCCGATTCGGCCCGCATCGCCGTGCGCGTCGAGGCGCTGTTCGAAACGGTTCGCGGCAAGACAGGCAGGCCCGCCCCGTGAAGAGCGTCCTGTACACATGCCCGTTCGTACCGGCCGAATGGATCGCCGCCTGCGGTCTCGATCCGATGCGCATGACGCCTGAACGCGCCGGTGAAGGGATGCCGGCCGGTGTGTGCCCGTTCGCGGCCGCCTTCATTCACGCCGCCTCCACAACAAACGCCTGCGCGATAATCGTCACGACCGTGTGCGACCAGATGAGCAGATCCGCCGAGATCATCGAGGCCCGATGCGAGACGCCGGTATTTCTGATGAACGTACCGGCCACCTGGCGGACGGAGGAGGCGGCGAAACTCTATCGCGACGAACTTGCCCGCCTGGGGCGATTCCTCGAGGACCTCGGCGGGGCCAAACCGACGCCGGAGCAACTTATCGAGACGATGCTGCACTACGATTCGCTACGCGCCAAACGCCGCGCCGACGACGAAACCGCACGCCCAAAGGGCCTGCCGCTGATCCTGGCCGGTGGACCGCTGCGATCGACGGATATAGAGATATTCGACCTTATCGAACAGGCCGGCGGGACAGTAGTCCTCGACGCCACCGCCGGCGGCGAGATGACCCTGCCCGCACCGTTCGACCGGGCGAGACTGGCGAGCGATCCGGCGGGCGAACTCGCCGATGCATACTTCGCCCGGATTCCCCACGCGATGCGCCGCCCCGACAACCAACTGCACGAATACCTCAATCGCGAATTGACCGCCCGCGGCGCACGAGGGGTGATATACCGCCGCTACCAGTGGTGCGATACGTGGCACGGAGAGGCCGGGCGGCTGAAAGACTCGCTCCCGGCGCCCGTGCTCGACCTCGTAGCCGGGGACGACGAATCGGACCGCGCCCACGTGCTTACCAGGATCCAGGCATTCGTGGAAATGCTGAAATGAACGATACGCCCGCACAGATCACGCTTGACCAGTGGGACGAGCGATACGACCAGCTCCGCTCGGCCGGGCTGGTTGAACCGTCCTACGGCGGCCCGCTGAGGCGCCATCTCGCCGACGGAGACACGCGCCTGGCCCACCTGCGTTACGATAACTCGCCGGCCGCCCTGCGCCTGTGGAACTTCCTGCTGACCGAGGAAGACCGCCTAAGAGACGCCCGTGCCGCCGGAGCCAAAATCGTCGGGGCGATGAAGGACCTCGGTACTGTAGCGGTAATGGCCTGCTCCATGGACAACGTGGTCGCATTCTATCCCGACGGCGCATGGTGGATCCCGTGCATGATGGAACTCGGCGCCGGGCTCCTGAACATCGCCGACTCGCTCGGTTTCGACGAATCGTTCTGCCCGGTGCGGGCAATGCTGGGCGCCTTTGTCACCGGCGAGCACTTCCCGCGCCCCGACCTGCTGACGTGCAGCGTGGGGGCGACGTGCGATGACTTTTCCGCCATCGCCCAGCGAATCGAGGCGATGGGCGAGAAAATCGTCTGGTGGGAGGCCCCCCACCGCCGCCGCCCCGACCGCGGCGAAACGCCTGTCGAACTTCCCGGCGGATTCGTCGCCCCGCAATGCCAGGTCGACTTCGTCCGCGGCGAGTTGCAGCGAGTTGCCGACGCCCTGGCCGACCTGACGGGCGCCAAACTCGATTCGCACATGCTGGCGGCGGGCATCGAAGCGGCCAATCGAGTTCGCGCCGTATTGCGGGAACTGCGTCAGTTGGCATACACCGCCGAACCGTGCCCGATGGGCGCGCTGGAAATGCTGATCGCCGAGATGCTCGCGATCCATTTCTGCTCCGACCGCACCGAGAGCATCGCCGTGCTGGACGGTCTGCTGGACGAAGTCAAACGCCGGGTGGATGCGGGCCTCGGCGTCGCCCGCCCCGGCGCCGCGCGAATATTCTGGATCAACCCCGTAGCCGATCTGCGGGTGATGAATCTCCTGGAAGAATGCGGCGGGCGAATATGCGGAACGGAATACCTGTTCCCTCACGCCATCGACAAAATCCCCACGGACATCGAACCGATGGAGGCATTGGCTCGGATGGCGCTGGCCGACCCCATGATCGGACCATCCGCCGGCCGGGCGGCGCGCATATGCGATGACATCAGCAAGTTCGGAGCCCAGGCGGCCGTCATATCACGCATCAGCGGCGCCAGTCATTGTGCTATGGAAGGGACCGTGATTGCTGATAGAATACGCAAGAACCTCGGCGTGCCCGTATTGGAAATCGAGACGCCGCCGTTGAGCGACTCCATGCGCCCGACCCTGAAGACGCGGCTGGAAGCCCTGGTCGAAATCGTCAAACGACAAAAAGGATAACTCGCTTTGCAGACATACGCGACAATAGAAATGGCAAAACCCGGAAAAAAGGGGACAGGCTGCTTTTACACCGAAGAAATAGACTGTAAAACAAGGGCACAAACGTGGATAAATTCTGTCGCGGCGGTTCTTGACGAGCATAAAGTAGCCTGTCCCCTTTTATCGTAGTATTCCTGGAACCACACACGAGGATAACTCACTTTGCAGATATACGCGGGAATAGACGCCGGATCGCGAACGATCAAGATCGTGCTCATGGACGCCGAGGGGCGCGTGGCGGCATCGTCGCTGCGCGACCAGGGCGTTGAGGTCGTCGCCCTGGCCGAAGAACTGCTCGACGGATTGCTGGGACGCGCGGGCCTGGAGCGATCCGACCTCGGGCGGGTAGTGGCCACCGGATACGCCCGCAACGCCATAACATCGGCGGACACCACAATCACCGAAATCACCTGCCACGCCGCCGGCGTGCTCCGCCAGACGCCGCAAGCCAGGACGATAGTCGAAATCGGCGGGCAGGACAGCAAGGTCATCCACCTCGACGACAGCGGGCACGTACGCGACTTCGCCATGAACGATCGCTGTGCGGCCGGGACGGGACGATTCCTCGAAGTGGTAGCCGACAAACTCGAAGTGCCCCTGAACGCACTCGGCGAACTGGCTGGGGGCAGCACATCGCCTTCCGCCATCTCCAGCATGTGCGTCGTGTTCGCGGAAACGGAGATAATAGGCCTGCTTGCCGCCGGCGAACAGCGCGCCAACATCGTAGCCGGAGTACAGCACGCGATTACATCGCGCGTAGCGGCGATGATCGGACCGAACGCCCGGGGGCCCATAATTTTTACCGGAGGAGTAGCCATGGTCCCCGGTATGGACCGAGCCCTTGCCGATTCCCTCGGCGCCGAAATACAGATCGCCGACGAACCACAAATGACCGGCGCCATGGGCGCCGCGATCCTCGCGGCCGAAACGCCCTGACCTATTTGCGCGACAGAGAATCGCGTTCAATTCTTGAATCTACATCAGGATCGCCAATTGCCACCCGATACTCAGACCCACCGGGCCGGGTTCAACGACAGGCAACATCACTATTGTCCCTCCGCAAATGCGCCCCGGAATCTTGATCTGTCACAAGTAGATCACAGATTATGCACTTTTTCTTCGACCCCCATAACTGTGGGGAAAAACGCCACAAGATAAGTGTCACCAAGGAGTAATGCAGCGTTACCAATAGAGTGCCAGATATATTACCTAGTTCTACGCTCGAATAAATAGGGTTTGAGCGTAAAATCAGTCTTGACAGAAGTTGCAGCTAAAATATATAAAAGATTAAAAGACGTATCATATATCTCGGAAATCTCAGTTATTGGCGCCTAAAATGCATAAAATGTTCTTTAATCGCCCTATCTTACGGTGCCGGTGCGACCCGGCATGGTGTTGCATGAAACGATGGTTCGCCGATATTTTGGCGGGTCGAATCCCTGGCATGTGAGGCCTCAATTATGAGTATATCACGACGCAACTTTTTGAAGGGCGCCGGTGTAGCCGGCGCAGCCGCTGCATCCACCGCCGTCCCCGGCTGCACCGGCACGCGTGAAACCAACAAGCCCGGTGACGGTCCGAGGTACGGCATGGTGATCGATCTGCGCCGCTGCTTCGGTTGTCACGCCTGCTCGATAGCCTGTAAGGCCGAGCAGGACGTGCCCCTGGGACGCTTCAAGTCCTGGGTCAACGTCAGTGAGCGAGGCAGTTACCCCAACGTCAGGCGTGACTTCCTGCCGGTCCTGTGCAACCACTGCGACAATCCGCCCTGCGTGTCGGTATGTCCCAGCGGCGCCACATGGCAGCGTAAGGACGGTGTGGTCATGCAGGACGATGAAATCTGCATCGGTTGCAAGTACTGCATCCAGGCCTGCCCCTACGGCGTGAGGTACACCGACCCGAAAAAGAAGTCCGCCGAGAAGTGCGACTTCTGCGTACACCGCCTCGACCAGGGCGTCCTGCCTGCCTGCGTAAACACCTGCAACGCGCGGGCCCGCGTATTCGGCGACCTGAACGATCCCGACAGCGCCGTCAGCCGCCTGCTGGCCTCAACGCCGGTGCAGTCCCTTCGCCCGGCAATGGGAACAGACCCGCGAGTATTCTACATCGGACTTGACCAAGCCGCCGCCAAACCGGTCAAGAAACAATCTTCCCTGCTTGAAGCCTGAACGTAAGGAGAATCCATATGATCGGCGACATAACTTACACCGTTCCGCATCTGATGTACTGGGACTGGCGTATCGCGGCGGATCTGTTCATCGGCGGGGTGGGAGTCGGTGCATTCGTCATTGCGGTGCTCAACAGTCTGTACTACAAGGACAAGTATCCCGCCGTCAGCAAGATCGGCGCGGTGCTCTCCCCGATACTCATCGCTGTCGGGCTGCTGTTTCTGCTGAGCGAATTGGGACACCCAATGCGGATCTGGCGGACAGTTACCGGTTTCAACGCCTCCTCTCCCCTGTCGTGGGGAGCACTGTTCCAGACGTTGATGATTATCGTCGGAGCAATATATGCGCGCATGTGGCTGAAGCCCGGTTCGAGTAAGGCTGCCCGCAACTTAGTTGGTATCATGGGCCTGCCGATCGCGCTGATCGTCGGGGCGAACCACGGGTGGCTGCTGGCGATCTCGCCAGCCCGTCCTTTGTGGAATACCGGGCCGGCGACAATAACGGCGATGATCGGCTTTGCGACCACGGGCATGGCTGCTATCCTGCTGCTGCTCTGCCTGAAGAAGCACAAAGCCCCCGCCGCCAAAGAACCCTCGGCAGCCTGGATGATCCAAGACTTCCGCGCCCTGCTGGTCGGGGCCCTGATCGTACAGGGCCTGACGTTTCTGGTCTGGTACATCAGCCTGAACTATGGCAGCGCCGACGCACAAGCGGCCTTGGCGGCAGCCAATGAGTCATACGGACCATTATTCTGGTTCGTCGGAATCGGCCTGGGCCTGATCGTACCTATACTGTTGCAACTCTCGGAGATCATCGGGAAGAGGGACACCAACACAATGCCCAACGTCCCCCTGACTCTCCTGACAGTTGTGCTGATTCTCGTTGGCGGATACGTATTCCGCTACGCGGTGGTAATGGGCGGACAGATCCTGTGATTACTCTCCAGACTAGGAGTTACAAACGATGACAAAAGATACAAAGATCACTAATCCGGCCGGAAACAAACACGACGAAGACGTCGGACGCCGCGTAGCGGTAAAGGCGGGTCTGCTGGCTGCGGTCGGCATCGGAAGCGGTGCGTTGTTCCACGGACTGACCAGCGTAGCCCGTGCCGACAAGGCGCCGAGATCGACCTCCGGGCCAAAGACGCAAGGCCAGGCCGATCCGGATATCGGCGAACTGGCGCGGGCGGATGTCGACGGATACGCGGGCAGGACCGGCGAAAAACGCGTCGGCGTGCCTACTACCTGTATGCAGTGCATCGCCGCCTGCGGAGTAATCGGCTACCGCGAGAAAGGGCGAATCGTGAAGATCGAGGGCAATCCGCACTGCCCCAACAACCGCGGCATGATATGCGCCAAGGGCCAGGCGGGCGTGAACCAGGTCTACGACCCAGATCGCCTGCTCTACCCGCTCGTGCGAACCGGAAAACGCGGCGAGGGCAAGTGGAAACGCCTGAGTATGAAAGACGCCTTGGACCTCCTGGCCTTCGGCGGAGAAATCGCCGGAAGGAAAGTCGACGGGCTAAAGACCATCTACGAATCCGACAAGCCTCAGGAGTTCATGTTCCACTACGGTCGGAGCCGTATCAAGAACGCCATGAACCACTTCCAGAAGACCGCTTTCGGTTCGGGAACGCAGGGAAACCACACCTCCATCTGCGAAACGGCAAAGTGGCTGGGCAATGAGCTGACGATGGGCAAGCACTACGACGTCAACGACGCCGCCTATTCGAAGTATATCCTGATATTCGGGGCCAATGTGCTCGAGGCGCATACGTCCCATTCGTACATCGCCCAGCGTGTCATTGAAGCCAAAGCCGCCAGAGCAAAAATCGTAACCTTCGACGTAAGGCTCTCGAACACCGCTGCAAAAAGCGACGAGTGGGTCCCAGTCTTGCCGGGCACGGACCTGGCGATAATCCTGGCGATGACGAACGTGTTGCTCAATGAGACCGTTAACGGCAAGGTGTTGTACGACGAAGCGTTCATAACCAAGTGGTCCAACGTGACCATCGAAGAGTTAAAAGCACACTACGCCCGCTACACGCCCGAGTGGGGCGAGAGCGAATCGGGTGTGCCCGCCGACACTATCAAACGACTGGCGATCGAGTACGGTTCGAACAAACCGTCCTCTATCATTACCTATCGCGGGTTTGTTGGGCACTACAACGGAGCCCAGGCAGAATGGGCCTCCAAAACGCTCGACGCACTGGCCGGAAATTTCAACGTCAAGGGCGGCATAACCACAAAACTCGGTGGTAAGTGCAAGGACGGATACAACGACAAAGCCGCCAAGGACCACGCCGACCTCACGCGCAAAGCCGTCAAATTCAAGATATCCGACGGCGATGACCTGCACATGCCGACGCACCATTCGTGCCAGTGGATACACGAGATGATCGCCGAAGGCTCACACGGGCGACCGAAAATCTACATGACATACGTCTATAACGGCGCCTACACCACCGGCGACTGCCAACGCAATCGAGAGATACTCTGCAACGAGGAGTACATTCCGTTCATCGTGGCCGTAGACGTCGCCATGAGCGAAACCGCCGCCTGCGCCGACCTGATCCTGCCCGACGCGACGTATCTCGAACGCTGGGCGATGGAATCGGCCGCCTCATACGCCCAGAAGAAGTTCGTACAGATTCGCCAACCAGTGGTTAAGCCTCTCGGCGAGTCTATGGACATGCAGGATATCTTCATCCAACTCGCCAGGCGTATCGGTGGAGGTATAAATACTCTGCATCCGTATGACACCGCCGAGAAGTACGTCCGGACGTGCGTGGAACTCCAGACCGCAGACAACGCAAAGAGCGGCAAGATGTTCTACGATTCCAACGATCAACCATTGAAAAGCGACCCGTGGGAATACTTCAAACGCTACGGCGTGCTCCTCCAGGGAAACAAACCCTCGTATAACACACACGCCAAGGCCGTCAGCGCCGAAGGCAAAACAGTGGACGCCAAGACCGGCGTGGTCTGGGATCCGCACAAAGCGCACGTGTCGGATACAGATGTAGCCTCCAAGGGCTACACCGGATCGAAAAACGCTTACAAGGGTTATGTCGGTCAGCAGATAGACGGAAAGACATACGCAGGCTTCAAACCCGACAAATTCAACAAATCCGGGCGGTTCGAGATTCGAAGCGGATTCATGCCTTCCGCAGCCGAAAAAGTAATGGCCGACATCAAGGACTTCCTGACACCCGAAGAGGCCCCGTGGGTTGCCGAGCATCTCAAGAGCGGCCTGCCCAGTTGGGTGCCCGTTCCCGAGCACCGCAAACGCACGGACAAACAGTTGGTGATGATCAGCTTCAAGGTCAACGTCCAGATCCACTCTCGCAGCCAGAACTGCAAGTGGCTCCAGGAGGTCTACCACACCAACCCGGCGTGGTTGAACCCCGCCACTGCCAGGAAGATGCTCGGCAAGGGCGTCAAAGAAGGCGATTTAATCCGGATCAAGTCGGAGATGCCCGAACTGCCCTGGCGTAAGGGCAAGGGCTCGACGAGCGTCAGTGAGATCACCGCACGGGTACATCTGACCGAGGCGATTCACCCCGACGCGATCGCCGTAAGCTACCACTGCGGGCACTGGGCCTACGGGCGGTACGCCAGCGGAAATCCCGTCGAGGTCGAGGGTGGAAACACCGGCGCCGAACCGGCCGGGGAGAACATCTGGTGGCAGGAAGGCAACAAGGCCGCCAAGGACCCGACCCAGTGGTCCGAGGTCGCAGGCGTCCACCCGAACTGGATTATCCCCAACACACCGGCGAGAGTCAGCGGACAGTTCCGCTCGAACGACACGATTGTCAGTATCGCCAAAGCATAGCTGACTGTATACTAAAGTCATGAACCGCCTCGGTCGGTTTCGATCCGGTCGAGGCGAGTTCATATCGGGAGCATCCGAACATGGCGGCGGAAAACAATTCATCATCGGCTCAAGCGACCGATTCGGCCCTGCCGACGGCGCTGCGACTGCTGGCGTCGGTATTCGCTCGCGAGGCGGACCAACCCCTGCTCGACCAGTTCATCGCCAGGCGCGATGAACTGACCGACGTGCTGGGCCGCGACCCGCTGGGCGCCCTGACCGCCGACAATGCGCTCGAAGCCCTGGCCGTCGAGTATTGTCACCTGTTCATCGGTCCGAAGGGGCATCTACCGCCGGTAGAATCCATAGTTCTGGGCGAGGGGCAGTTATGGGGCCCTTCCACCGAAGCCGTTGTCGAGTTCTACGAGCGGTGCGGGATCGCCTCGCGGAGCGACGAGAGAACATTCCCCGACCACATTTCCATGGAACTGGACTGCCTGGCGATGCTGGAAGAAACCGATCGCCACGCCGAGGCGGGAAATTTTGCCCACCTGCACCTGCTGAGATGGCTGCCGGGCCTGCTGGCGCATGTACAGGCCAATGCTTCGTTGGCGTTTTATCCCGCGTGGTTGGAAGGCTTGCAGGCAACGCTGGCCGACGAGTACCCTCAGACGGATAAGTAGCACGCATATGACATCGATAAGCCCCAGGCAAGCGTGGAAAGCTATTGTCGATCGTGTCCGCCCTCTTGCGTCAGTCCGAATCCCGCTGCTCGAGGCGTTTGGCGCGTGCCTGGGGCGTGACGTTCGTGCCGACAGGGACATCCCCCCCACCGATCGCTCCGCAATGGACGGATTCGCCCTGCGGAGTGGCGATATTGACGCTCCCGCGACGTCGCTTCGCCTGGTAGGGGAATCGACCGCCGGCGGGAAGACACGCCCGAATGTATCGCCCGGGGTGTGCGTACGCATCCTGACCGGCGCGGTAGTGCCCCGCGGCGCCGATACTGTCGTGAAAGTCGAGGAAACCACCGAAGCCGACGGGTATGTGACGTTTCGGACAAAGGCAGCCCGCGGCGCGAACATCCGCCGGCGGGGAGAAGTCGCCGCCAAAGGCAAAGTGGTCCTCACCAGGGGTACTGTCCTGGACCCTGCACAGGTCGGACTCTGCGCCTCGGTCGGAAAGGCCATGGTCTACGTGCACCGGCGACCGAGTGTCGCCGTCCTATGCACCGGTAAGGAACTGAAAGGTCTCACCGACAAGGTGCGGCCGTATCAACTGCGGAACTCCAACGGCCCGTCGCTGCTGGCCGCCCTCATGGATGCCGAACGCATCAAGGCCAAACAGCAGATCATACCGGACGACCCGCGAATACTGGCGGCGAGGCTGACCGCGGCCGTCAACACGCACGACGTCGTTATCCTCACCGGCGGCGTATCGGTCGGTAAATACGATTTCGTTCCCGGCGCCGTCGAACAGATTGGGGGAACTATCCGTTTTCACGGTGTGAAAATGAAGCCAGGCGGGCCCCAGCTTTACGCCACATTGGGCGGTAATCGCCACATCTTCGGGCTCCCGGGCAACCCGCTGTCGGCGCTCAACGGGCTGCACGAATTCGCCCTGCCAGCCATCAGGAGATTGTCCGGGCTCCCCGTTGATGCATGCAGGCCCATCCTGCACCTGCCGCTGGACACCGCGGTTCGCGCCAAGGGCTCCCGCTGGGAATATGTGCTCGCACGCCTAGTCGACTCCCCAAGCGGCTCGCGACTGCGCCCGCTGAGATCAACGGGATCGGGCGATCTCGTCGCCGCCGCACAGGCCGACGGCGTAATCCTCGTACCGCGCCGCGCCGCGGAGGTCCCGGCCGGACAGATCGTAGAATTCCGCCCATGGCGGACGCTTCTTTGATCCGCCGTGAATTCACCCTTGCTCTTTGACCCGATCCACCGTATGATGCTGCTTGACACGAATGGATTCCGGGCTGATGAGAAAGAAACTCACCGCCGAACAAGTCCAGACCGCCCTCGACACGCTCTACGGAGCGGTCGAAAAGCAATTGCCTTCCGATCGCCCTATCGCCGTAATCGGTATAAGAACCCGGGGTGAGATCCTCGCCGCTCGCCTGGTCGAGCGCATGGGCCGCGAACACCCCGAACTGAGCATCAACCACGGCGTGCTGGACATAACCTTCTACCGGGACGATCTGTCCCGCCGGCGCGGGGCTCCGCTTGTCCGCGCCACTGAAATAGATTTTGATATCGATGACACCTGGATGCTGCTGGTTGATGACGTGCTGGCTACGGGGAGGTCCATCCGGGCCGCCCTGGGCGCCATTCACGACTTCGGACGCCCGCAGGTCGTCCGCCTCGCGGTGCTCATCGACCGCGGCGGAAGGGAACTGCCCATCGCGGCGGATTTCATCGGAAAGAAACTCACTGCCGGACCGGATACCCGGATCCAGGTCAGGTTAAGGGAACATGATGACAAAGAAGGCGTCTTCCTCGTCGAATGCGCGTCCGAGTAAGTCCAAGAACCCCAAGTTTCTCTGGACTCGGAAAGACCTCGTTGGCCTGGACGAACTGTCCAGCGAGGAGATCGTGCATGTTCTCGACACGGCGGTGAGTTTCCAGGAAGTCTCCACCCGCTCGATCAAGAAGATTCCCGCATTGCGGGGCAAGGTCGTTGCGCTACTGTTCTTCGAGGATTCAACCCGCACGCGGATGAGCTTCGAACTTGCCGCCAGCCGCCTGAGCGCCGACACGGTCTTCCTGTCGGGCAAAGGGTCGTCCACGTCAAAGGGCGAAACCACCCTCGACACGGTCAGAAACGTGGAGGCCATGGGCGTCGACGTGTTCGTGATCCGGCACTCCCAGAGCGGGGCGCCGCACCAGTTGGTCGACAAAGTCAACGTGCCGATCGTAAACGCGGGAGACGGACCGCACGAGCATCCCACCCAGGCCCTGCTCGACATATTCACGATCCGCCAGAAACTCGGGACGCTCGAGGGCGTGAGGGTCGCCATCGTCGGCGACATCGCACACTCCCGCGTGGCGCGAAGCAACATAATAGGCCTGCGGAAACTCGGCGCCGAGGTCGTTGTCGTCGGACCGCCCACACTCGTCCCGGCGACCATTACGGCGATGGGATGCGAGATTTCACACAGCCTCGACGACATTCTCGGTGAAGTCGACGTCATTAACATGCTGAGAATTCAGTTCGAACGGTTCTCCAGCAACCTGTTTCCATCCCTGCGGGAATACAGCAGCCTGTTCGGTATGAACGCCGATCGCCTGTCAAAATGCCGCAAGGACGTCCTGATAATGCACCCCGGACCGATAAACCGGGGCGTGGAACTCACCAGTGAAGTCGCGGACGGACCAAACAGTTGCATCCTCCAGCAAGTGACAAACGGACTGGCGGTGCGAATGGCTGTGTTGTACCTGGTCAGCCAGAGCAGGCACTAAACGCAGCAGAAACCGGATTTACGAATGATCGATATTCTCATAACAAACGGGCGCGTGATTGACCCTGCCTCCGGGCGGGACGAAATCGCAAACGTAATGGTCGCCAATGGATTCGTCAGCAAAATCGGCAAAACCGCCCCAAAGGCCCGCCGGACCATAGACGCGTCGGGCAAGATCGTCTGCCCCGGTCTGATCGACCTGCACGTCCACTGCCGCGAACCCGGACACGAAGAGGAAGAGACCATCGCGACCGCAGCGTCGGCGGCGGTGGCCGGCGGTTTCACCACCATCTGCGCCATGCCCAACACTCACCCTCCGCAGGACGATGAGACATCGATTCTCTACGTACTGCAGCGGATGGCCCGAGCGGGCAAGGCGCGGGTCCTTCCTGTAGGATGCATCACAAAGGGAGGCGAGGGAAAAGAACTGGCCGAAATGGGCATGATGCACGAAGCGGGCGCCGTGGCATTCACCGACGACGGAACCGGTGTCGCCGGTTCCACGGTCATGCAAAGAGCCCTGCAGTACGCCCAAATGATAGATGTTGTCATCATGCAGCACTGCCAGGACCCCGACCTGTTCGGGGGCGTGATGAATTCAGGAGCGGTGGCCGTCAGGTTGGGCCTTCCGGGAATCGCCGCCTCAGGCGAAGAAATAATGCTCAGGCGCGACCTGGAACTGGTCAAACGTACGGGGGCCAGGTATCACGCCATGCATATTTCTTCCGCCGGGTCGGTTGAAATTATCCGCCAGGCCAAAGCCCAGGGTCTTCCGGTGACAGCCGAAGCGACCCCGCATCACTTGCTGCTGACTGATGCGGCGTGCATTGGATACGATCCGAACTACAAGATAAATCCGCCTCTGCGATCGGCCGGCGATGTCGAGGCGCTGCGCCAGGGGGTATCCGACGGAACGATCGACTGCCTGGCAACCGATCACGCACCGCACTCCAAGGAAGAAAAGGAAATGGAGTTCGCGCTGGCGCCGTTCGGTATAGTCTCTCTCGACTGCGCCCTGGGGTTGTACGCCAGGGCGCTCGTCCATAGCGGACTGATGGACTGGGGGGAAATGCTCGCCAAACTAACGGTCAACCCCGCCGCCATCATAGACCCAACGCTGGGCATGCTGCAGGAGGGCGCCCCGGCGGACATCACGATAATCGATCCTGACAAACGCTGGACGGTCAATGCCAACAAGTTCGCCTCAAAGGCGAGAAACTGTCCATACCACGGATGGAAACTCAAGGGCAGAGCAATAGCGACAATCGCCGGCGGCGAATTCAAGTTCCAGCTTCAGAACGCCTCACGTATAGACAAGTAGAAATATCTCCAGTTTAATGCTGGACAGATCCTCTCTGATCAGCTACAATGGAGTGTGAATCAGGGATGTTCTGAATATGGCGGGCATGTCGAAATTTTCGACATGCCAAGGGAGTGGTTATGGAAAACAACTCAAACGAACGCAGGCAGCACAAACGGCACGAACTTGCATGCCCAATCACCCTGTTCGGACGGGGCGGGGAGGTACTCGCCAAGGCCAGCACGAGCGATCTGTCCCAGGGGGGGGCGTACGTGACCGTCGCTCGGAATATCGTCGAGGATGCGGGAGACATGAACGTGGCTTTCGCGATCCCCGGCACTGCGGCGGATCACCAGATCGAAGGATTCGCCGCTAATGCAAAAGTGCTTCGTCAGGAACCGGCAGACGACGGGGTCCACGTTGGCCTGGCGCTGCAGTTCACCCAGCAGATGTATCTTCCCATCGATACCTGAAAGCAATCGGGCGAACCTGTAATTCGAGTCCGCCCGATTGGGTTTTTCATGCGCATTTTTGGATTCCCTTGACCCCCTCGACGGGTTAAACTTCGCTGAACACCAATTTGCTAACCGCGTACCGTTGAAGGACATCTAATGGAACCGCTGTTTGTAATCCTGGTCGTAATACTCATAGGCGCCGTGATCGCCTACTCATTTTACGCCGCGGCACAGAGGCGAAAGCTGCTGAGCGAATGGGCCCACAGCAGGTCTCTTCGCTTCAACCCCGCCAGGATTCACGATATGGACTCCCGCTACGGCGACTTCAAGTGCCTTCATCGCGGTAGAAACCGCCACGCCTTCAACGTCATCACCGGACAACTCGATGGGCGAGAAATCAACGCGTTCGACTATCGCTACACCACCGGGTCGGGTAAGAATCGCCAGACGCACAACTTCTCGGCAATGATTGTCACCGCCCCAATACCGCTAAAACCACTCTTTATCCGCCGCGAGGGATTCTTCGATAAAGTAACAGAGTTCTTCGGCGCCGACGACATCGACTTCGAATCGGCTGAATTCAGCCGCAAATTCTTCGTTAAGTCGCCGGACAAGAAGTGGGCGTACGATGTAATTCATCAGCGGATGATGGAATATCTGCTGGAAGCCCCAAAACTCTCAATCCAGTTCGCCGGCGAGGCGATAATCGCATGGAGCGTGCTGCGGTTCACCCCAGGCGATTTCCAGGCGGCGTTCGACATGATCGAAGGCATGCTCCAGCGCCTTCCGGAATATCTCGTCAAACAGCAAACGGGCCAATGAGGCGGTAATTATGGGACCACAAACACCGCTGCTGATCATTATCGGCCTGGTGCTGCTGATCGCCATATGGGTCATCGCAACCTACAACATACTCATCCGCCTTCGCCAGCAGTGCAGGGAATCATGGTCGGGTATCGACACTGAACTGCGCCGCCGTTACGACTTGATCCCAAATCTGGTGGCCGCGGTAAAGGGATACGCCGCCCACGAACGCGAAGTTCTGCAAGCGGTAACCGAGGCCCGCGCCCTGGCCCAGGCCTCCACAGGCTCTCCGCAGGCGCAGGCCCAGGCCGAGAACGTACTGGTCGACGGTCTCAAACAACTTTTTGCGGTATCCGAAAACTACCCCAATCTGCGGGCAAGCGAAAACTTCCTGCAACTCCAAAACGAACTGGCGAACACTGAAGACCGCATCCAGGCCGCCCGCCGCTTCTACAATGCCAACGTCCGCGACATCAACACGCGAGTCGAAGTATTCCCCTCAAACACGATCGCCGGGATGTTCGGATTCCAGAAAGAAGAGTTCTTCGAGGTCGAAGGCGCCGGTATCCTCGCGGCGCCGGGGGTCAACGTCCGGGAGCGCTGATTCCAATTATCTCCGCGAAGAGGCCTTCGTCACTGCCTTTGACATATACCACAGTCGAACCGAAGTACTTCCTGACCTGTTCGAAGTCGGGCAAAGCGGAAAAATCGACGAATTCCTTGAACTGGTTGACCACCATCAGCATTGGAAGATTCGGGCCTGTAGATGTCCCCAAGCCAATTTCAATTTTACGCTGCGGGACACCGTTGATGCTATCGGAGCCCTTGACGTTGGGATCACGACGAGGGTTCTTTGCGGCCTCTTTAGCCGCGGCACGCAATTGCGCCCACGACGCGGCGGAAGTAGTCTGCTCGTTCTGGTAGGCATACAGCCCCGCCTGCGCCGGAATGTAGCGTGAAGCATGCTGATACATGGCGTCGGCGCCGATCGCCTCGATGTCTTTGCGCCCCAGGTCGCGAATGGACTGCTCGACGGCCTTGACGGGCCCTACCACGAAATTGTCATCTGCAACCGCAAATGCCGCCACGGGCTCTTGTTTCACCTCCCCGCCCATCGCCATTCCCATCAGGGCCCCAAACAGATTCCCGCCCAGCAGGTAGACGTTACGCTTTCGCAGTTGCCGGCGGAGTCTGGGGTCTCCTCCGGTAATGATAATGTTGTGGATGCGCCCCAACGCGCTATCCAGAACCCTTCCGTTCCGCACTCCGACAGCCACCATCGTCCTGGACGAATCCGGATCGGTATAAGGTTTGGTCAGGCGTGAGGTGATAGTTATCGGACCGGTCAGTTGCCCGAATACTTCCGTGCGGGCATTGACCGGTTCGCCGCCGATCGGCGGTTTGGTGGCTTTCATCGCTGTCTGCACGTACTTGTCGGCGTCTGTATTTCCGACCTTCCGAACCAGCAGGCATATCTGGTCATACATCTTGCCCATGTCGTAATTCGCGACGACAAAACCAGCCAGTCCCTTTGTCAGCAGGCGTCCTGGATTCGTGCTCGACATGCCCGGGGTGAGCAGCTTGACAAGGCCCCTGGGCTCACCGTTTATGCCCAGCAGTATCTTCGTCCTGAACTGTTCGTTCTTGCGCCGGGCAACCTGGACCACCACACCCAGACCAGTCAGCCCATCGGCGCCGAGGTTGCGGATCATCGCGGCGGCTTCGTCGCGACCATCGGCGCCCTGGTACTCAAACGTAAACTTGATCAGAGACTTGATGTTGAGGTACATCGCCACGTCGGCCTTTCCGAGCTTGCGCATCGCCTTCCGGTATCCCTCGTCGCCCGAGAGCGTCCGGCGGTCTTCTCCGCCCATAAGGCCCAGAACTTCCCGCACCAGTTTGAAGTCCGTACTGAAGAACAGCGTGTTTCCCTTGAAGCCGTACATCGGAACTTCTCCGGTGATCTCGGCGTCATCGTCGGGGCGTTTTTTCCCCGAGGGCAGGAGTACAGAAAACCGCACGCCCCGGACGGTTCTTCGTATGCGCCTCCCGCCCTCCTCTATCATGCGATTGGTGAGTTTCTCGAACATCGCGCTGGCCGCCTCAGCGTTGTCGCCCATGTCCGCCATGACGATCACCTGCGGAGAATTGATTTTGCGTTCCTGATGCCTGAGCACCTTCGGTTTGCCCTCCCCACTGTAATTCTCCCAGTCGAATACGGGAGTCTTGACGGTCTTCTTGCCCATTCGCATCGCAAACGTCACGCGTCCTTTGGGCCAGGGCAGCGAATCGAGCGAACTTTTTATTCCCGTGCCCTTGAGAGCACTCTTGAGTTCATCCTCAACGAGTTTGCGGATGTTCTTCTCGGCCGGTTCGATGAACTGGCGCATCGCCGGTTCCTTGTACAAACCGTAAACGCTGGTCTTTTTGAAGTTCGCGATCGTCTCGGTAACGCTCGGCACGGTTACCATCAGGAAGCAGTCGTCCGGTAGAATCCCGGCGGGGTCCTTGTCGACAGCGAGACCAACCGACGGACCGAACGCCAGAACTGTCGAAACAACCACCGTCATCACAACGATACGCACTGCTTTCCCATGGTCAGTCATTTTCTGCTCCCGGTCTTTGCTGAGGATTCGCCCGCACTATTGTCATCGAGCGTCGGTATCTTGCCCTTGGGCGGGGCTTTTCTGCTGAGGCGTCGGGCCGGCTGGAGATAGCGGACACCCGAATTGGGGTTATCTTCGTCGTATGCGAAGGCTTCGCGATTCTCGATAAAACGCTTTACGACGTCGACCGGGATGGCGAAGTTCAAACCACCGAGGTGGATATACCCCATCGAAGTTACGCCGATTATCTCGCCCTTCAGGTTGAAAAGCGGTCCGCCGGAGTTGCCCGGGTTGATGTCAGCGGTGGTCTGGATATAAAGCTGCCCCTGGAAATTGCGGTTCCTGGTCGAGACTATTCCCTGGCTGACCGTACGCGTCAGGCCCATCGGATTACCTATGGCGAAAACCTGGCGCCCGACCGTAACTTCCTTGATATTACCGAGGTAGGCGTATGCGAACGGTTTGTCGGCTTTTTCGATTTTCAGGAGCGCCAGATCCGCAAACGGATTGAGCGCGATAATCTTGACCTTCTTGTAGTGCTCCTGCCCGAATCCGCGATCGCCCCGCCGGAAAACCGTGATCTTGATGCGTGTCTCTCCGGCTATCACGTGATAGTTCGTGATCAGGTATCCGTCGGGGCTGATCAGGAAGCCCGACCCCTGCCCGCCGGGCGAGTTGACCATCACGACCGCCTGTCCGAAAGCTTTTGCCTTGGCCTCGATCGTACCGCCCTTGAGGTCCGCGGTGCGATATATCCGGCCTTTGACCGCGACCTCTCTGGCCGGACGCGTGTCCGCCCCGCCGGACGGTTGACTCGCCGCGACGCCCTTCAGTATCTGCGCGACATCGGACCGCCTGAGGCGAACGACCTCCGCCCCGAGATCGACAACCACCATTCGGGCGTCGGACTTGAGTACGCGGCCCTTGATCTCGGCGCCCCCTTTGAGGATGACACGGTCGGAGGCAAACGCCGCGCCGCACAGGAAAACCACGCCCAGACACGCCGGAAGCAGCCCCATACACACCACTGCCCCGCGACGCGTCGAATCGAAACAACCCCTTGTTATCATTTCCGACTCCCTTCGCTGGCGTCACATAGCACGTTAGTTTCGCTTCATCGCCTCGGTATCTTCCGGCCTCGATCGGCTACATCGTAAGTGTTTGCAATTTATCGCACAAGTGCTTACCTTGATGGAGAATTCCAACCGACAGGAAGCAAACATGAATCAAGGCAAGAGATATTCGATTTTCGCGGTATTGGCAGTTGCGGTGTCACTGGTTTGTTTGTCCGTCTCGCCGTCTTCAACCGCACCGGGGGCAGTCGAAACCAAGCGGTCGGCGACGACCGGAAAATCGAGTAATCTCGACCAGTACTACGGTTTTGGTCCGATGGAGATACTCAAGCTCGAGTGGAGCCTGGGCGCCCCCCGGATAACCGACATCAATCACGACGGGCTCAACGATATCATCGTGGTCAACAACACCAAGGCCCGCATCGAACTGCTGCTGCAGAAGAAGGGTTTCGACCCGGACGCCAAAGTGACAGTTGAGGTTCGCAACGACGACGTTAACGATGTTTTCGGCAGGGAGCGCAGGTGGCGGTTCCATCGCGCATCGTATGATCTGGACGTCAGCGCTTCGGCGGTGGTTGTTGCGGATTTGAATGGCGACGGCAGGGACGACCTGGCCTACAACACGAAGGAAGCACTCTACGTAACGCTCCAGAAAGCCCCGGGCAAATCCTCGCCCCCCACGAAAAAACGCCTGAACAAGCCCGCCGCCAGGCCCGGCGAGCCAACGGGCCAAACGCCTGGCGAACCGCAATGGTTGACCGCCAGGCGCATTTCCATCAGCGGCGGTCTCCATATGCCCCACGCGCTGGCCGGCGGAGACCTCAACGGTGACAAGCGAACAGACCTGGCGTTGCTCGGCGGGAACGGAACGTTTGTGCTCCTGCAGTCAGGCGACGGGACAATGGGCCAACCGCGGAAACTCTACTCGTCCAGCGAACGGGCGCGCAAGCTCATGATCGGCGACATTAACAACGACGGGCTTGACGACATGGTGGTCCTGACGACTGAAAGCGCCTTTCCCCTGCGAGTTCGGTTCCAGACGCACGATGGTAAGCTCGGTCCGGAAGTCCGCCTGGCAATGAAGGCGCCGGTCGCCATGGAACTGGTGAAACTGGGCAAGCGGACCTGTCTTGCCACAATCTCCGCCCACAGCGGTCGCGTGCAGATTTGGGCGTTGGGTCAACATAAGGGGAAAGAAGCCTACCCCGTATTCACCTATCCCCTGCCCTCCGCTGAGTCGGCCGACAAGCGCGACATTGTAACCGCCGATGTCGATGGCGACTCACTGAGCGACGTGATTGTCTCCGATCCGTCGGCGGCCGAATTCCTGCTGTATCGAGCGTCGAAAAAAACATCGCTGACCCCGGTGAAGCGATTTCCCGGTCTGACGGACATGCAGAAGCTTTGCTCCGGTGATATCGACGGTCTCGGTAAGGATTCGATAGTCTCCCTGAGCATCAAGGAGAAACTCGTCGCCATAACGCGTTTCGAGTCCGGACGCCTGACGTTTCCCAAGTCCATCTCCGTAAAGGACGAACCGGTCGCAATCGATCTGGCCGACATCGACGGTGATTCAAAACTCGATTTGCTCTACATTGCCCGCGACAAGAAGGCCGACAAGTTCGTTCTCCGCACGGTCATGAGCGTCGGACGAAAAGACGCCAAACCCGGAAACCAGGTCGAGCTTTCCCAAGTCGCCGACCGCCCTCTGGACCTCCGCGCCGCGGACATCGACAATGACGGACAATGCGACGCGATTATCATAAAGTCGTACGGACCGCTGCTGCTGGTGCGCCAGGCGAAGGCGGGAAAGTTCGAGGAGATCGCCAAAGGCGATATTCACTCCGGACTGGTCAACAACGTGCTGGCCAATTCGATGTCGTTCGGCCCGCTCGGTCCCAAAGGCGCCACCGCCCTGCTGCTGGCACGAAAGAAATTCGCCAGATCCCTCATCTTCGCCTCCAAAGGCGGATGGCAGGTTGTCGATCAGTACCAGGCGGTCAATCAGCAGAGCAATGTCGTTGCGGCTGCGGCGTGCCGCATGCCCGGAAAAAAAGACATGACCATCGTGACCTACGACGCCGCACGCGAGCGGCTGGGCATACTCGCACGCAAAGGCGACGGTACATATCGCACCGACAAGGAACTGGAAATCGGGTCCGTAAACGTCCGCAAGATACTGGCGGGCAATTTCGGAGGCCCCTCGCCCCTGAGCCTGCTGGTCTGCGGGGCTCACAAGCTCATTCGCATACCACTGACCGGTCAGACACACCAGTTGTCGAAGATCGCTTCGTTTGAACCGGATATCAAGTCCGGACGGTATGGCGCGCTGACCGCGGGCGATGTCAATTCCGACAACCGACCCGACATCGTTCTCTGCGAACGGAGAACCCAACACGTGGAAATCCTCACATTCAATCCCCAAGCCAGGCTCGTGGCGGCCACAAAGTTCAAAGTCTTCGAACAGGCCCAGGCGCCGCGGCGCAACAAGTGGAACAACGAGGAATCCGGCGGTGAACCGAAAACCGCCGTCGTCGGCGACGTGACCGGTGACGGTAAGAACGACCTGATCCTCCTGGTCCACGACCGCCTCATAATCTATCCTCAGGACTGATCGCCGGTCTCGCCCCGGAAAAAATCCCTTTATTTGCGGGCCGGGGTTATGCATCATCTCCTAAACTGAAGTGAAGTAACTTCCAAATTGGAGATATCAGATGAAAACTATCGGTATGGCCGCCCTCGTTATCGCCGGTCTGCTCAGTAGTGTCGCATTGGCCGGAGACTGGCCCGATTGGGGTGGCGGACCGAATCGGAACATGGCCTCGGAGGAAAAGAACATCCCCATGTCGTTCGGGCCGGGCAAACCCAAAGGCGACAGCCGCCAGATCGACATGTCCACAACTCACAACGTCAAATGGACACTCGTACTCGGCAGCCAGACGTATGGTAACCCGGTGATCTCGGGCGGAAAAATCATCGTGGGCACAAATGACGGAATGCTCAAGGACGACCGCTTCAAGCGGACCAGGGGCGGGCTGGTGATCTGCTGCGACGCCGAAACGGGCAAGATTCTCTGGCAGCTTGTCGTTCCGCGATTCAGAACCAACGACAGAAAGTTCAACTACGACGACCTGAATCTCGGCATCTGCAACTCCGCGGCGATCGAAGGCGACAGGGCGTATATGGTGTCAAACCGCGGCGACGTGCTCTGCCTGGACATGAACGGACAGGCCGACGGAAACGACGGGGCGTTCAAGGACGAAGGGAAGTACATGGTCGACGTGGGCAAGAAGCCCGCAAAGATAAACAAGTTCGACGCCGACATCATCTGGCGGTATAACATGATAACCGAACTGCCCATGAACCCGCAGGACGCTTCGAGCTGCGCGGTGCTCGTGGATGGGGATTTTGTCTACGCGGGCACTTCAAACGGCGTCGACCGCGGACACGTCAAATGCAAATACCCCGACGCGCCGAGCGTGATCGTACTGGACAAGAAGACCGGAAGGCTGTTGGCTAAAGACGATGAGAAGACCAGCAGGAACATACTGCACGGACAGTGGTCGTCACCGTCGATGGTTACCGTTGGCGGAAAGAAACTGCTCCTCTACGGCTGCGGCGACGGCGTGCTCCATGCGTTCGAGGCCCTGACCAAAACGCCACAGGACGGAAAGGTACTCACGCTCAAGGTCGCGTGGAAATACGACTGCAGCCCCAAGGAATACCGGTTCGACACCAAGGGCAAGAAGCGCAAATACGAAAAGAGACACGCCAGCTACAAGAGCGGAAAACGCGGTGGAGGACCATCCGAAATCATCGCCACGCCCAATGTCTATAAGGGGCGAATCTACGTGGCCATCGGGCAGGACTCACGCCATGGAATGGGCGACGGGGCGCTGTCGTGCGTCGATGCGGCCACCGGAAAAAGAGTCTGGATATCGAAACTGGTCGACCGGACAATGTCGACCTGTTCGATCCTGGATTCTCTGCTCTACGTGTCCGACTACACGGGCAACCTGCACTGCTTCGATCCGGACACCGGAAAACGCCATTGGGTCCACGAGACCAAGTCGCCGCTGTGGAGTTCGACATTCGCGGTTGACGGAAAGGTCTTCCTGGGCACGGAGAACAGTGAACTGTGGGTGCTCAAGGCCGGTAAGGAAAAGAAAGTACTCAACAAGATACGCCTTCTGGAGAAGATGGCCAACACTCCGACCGTCGCAAACGGCGTGCTGTATATCGCCACGGGACGATACCTCTACGCCATAGCCTCCGACGACAGGAGCAAATAGCATCCCAAACCAGGAGAGGTCGCATGCGACTCGCCGATATTCTTGTAACAGTTGCCCTCGGACTGTCGAGCAGCATCGCCTCCGCCGAAGACTGGCCCCAGTGGGGATATGGCCCGAGTCGAAACATGGCCTCGGATGCGAGGAATCTGCCCCTTTTGTTCGGACCGGGCAGGCCCAAAGATGGCAGCCGCCAGATCGATATGTCCACAACCCGCAACGTCAAGTGGGCCCTCGTCCTGGGCAGCCAGACGTACGGTAACCCGGTAATCTCGGGCGGGAAGATCATCGTTGGCACGAACGACGCGATGCTAAAAGACAACCGTTTCAAGAGGACCCGGGGCGGGCTGGTCATCTGCTGCGACGCCGATACGGGAAAAAGGCTCTGGCAACTCGTCACACCGCGATTCGAAACAAAGGACAAGAAACTCAACCTGGACCACCTGAACCTCGGCATCTGCAACTCCGCCGCAATCGAAGGCGACAGGGCATACATCATCTCCAACCGCGGCGAAGTGCTCTGCCTCGACATGAACGGACAGGCCGACGGGAACGACGGACCGTTCCAAGACGAAGGCGAGTTCATGGTCGCCAAAGGCCGCCCGCCCGCGAAGATCAACAAGTCCGACGCCGACATCATCTGGCGATACGACACGATCACCGCCCTGCCGGTCTGGCCCCATGACGCGGTGAGCTGTGCCGTGCTGATTCACGGAGATTTCCTATATGCCGGAACTTCAAACGGGGTCGACCTGTCCCATATCAACGTGCCGTATCCCGATGCGCCAAGCCTGATAGTACTGAACAAGAAAACCGGCAGGCTGCTGGCCAAAGACGACGCGAGAATCGGCAGGCGGATGCTGCACGGGCAGTGGTCATCACCGTCCATGGGCCGCGTAAACGGCAAGACACTTATCTTCTACGGCGGAGGCGACGGGCTGCTCTATGCCTTCGAGGCGTTGAGCGAGGCGCCCGGCGGCGAAAAACCCGCCACGCTCAAGGAAGTATGGCGATACGACTGCAATCCACGCGACTACCGCTTCCGACCGAACGGCGAAAAAATCCTCTACCAGAGACTCTTCGGACCGGCGAGGAACAATACACGCGGCGAGGGGCCCGGCGAGATCATCGCGACACCTGTGTTCCACAAGGGGCGCCTCTACGTAGCCATCGGCCACGACCCGCGCCACGGAACCGGGAAAGGGTGCCTCTCGTGCGTGGACGCCGCCACCGGAAAGAAAATATGGGAATCGCGCGACGTCGAGCGATCGCTGTCGACCTGTTCGATCTACAACGGACTACTCTACATCGCCGACTATACGGGCAACGTGCATTGCTTCGATCCGGACACCGGCAAGCGCCACTGGGTCCACCACACCGACGGGGAATATGGAAAGTGGATCCTCAAGACCAACTCGCCCCTGTGGAGTTCGACGTTCGCGGCCGACGGGAAAGTCTATCTCGGCACGGAAAAGAAAGAACTGTGGGTCTTCCAGGCCGGAAGAAAAAAGAAGGTCCTCAACAAGATCCGCCTCCTGGAAAAGATGTCCAACACCCCGATCGCGGCAAATGGTATATTGTATGTCGCCACCGGACGATACCTCTACGCCGTAACCGATGACGCCAAGAGCAGGTAGCGCCCAAAGCCAGGAAAGATTGCATGAGACTCACCTGTGTCCTCATAACAGTTGCCCTCGCCCTGTCGGGCGATGTCGCTTCGGCGGAAGACTGGCCCCAGTGGGGAGGCCGGCCGGATCGGAACATGGCCTCGGATGCGAGGAATCTGCCCCTTTTGTTCGGACCGGGCAGGCCCAAAGATGGCAGCCGCCAGATCGATATGTCCACAACCCGCAACGTCAAGTGGGCGATCGTCCTGGGCAGCCAGACGTACGGTAACCCGGTAGTTTCAGGCGGGAAGCTCATTGTCGGCACGAACGACGCCATGCTCGACGACAGGCGATTCAAGCGGACCCGGGGCGGAATAGTTATCTGCTGCGACGCCGAAACGGGCAAAACTCTCTGGACGCTCGTCGTACCGCGACACGAAAACAGGGAGGAGGGTTTCTACATGGACCAGATGAACCTGGGCATCTGCAACTCGGCTACCATCGAAGGCGACAGGGCGTACGTTGTAACCGGGCGCGGCGAAGTGCTCTGCCTCGACATGAACGGACAGGCCGACGGAAACGACGGGGCCTTTCAGGACGAAGGTAAGTTCATGGTCCCCAAACGCCACCCGCCCGCGAAACTCAACAAGTCGGACGCTGACATCATCTGGCGATACGACATGGTCACCGAGTTGCCCGTTCGCCCGCACGACGCGGTAAGCTGCGCCGCGCTGATACACGGCGACTTCATCTACGCCGGCACGTCAAACGGTCCGGACCTGTCCCACATCAACCTGCCGTATCCCGATGCGGCGAGCCTGATCGTGCTGAACAAGAAAACCGGCAAGCTCGTCGCAAAAGACGAAGAGAAAATAGGCAGGCGGATGTTTCACGGGCAGTGGTCCTCCCCGTCCATGGCTCGCGCAGGCGGCAAGATGCTGGTGTTCTACGGCGCCGGCGACGGGCTGATCTACGCGTTCGAGGCCTTGAGCGAAGCGCCCGACGGGGACAAGGTCGCCACACTCAAGAAAGTATGGGCCTACGACTGCAACCCCCGCGACTACCGCTTCCGTCCCAGCGGTAAGAAAATCCTTTACACGCGCCTGACCGGTCCGGCCAGGAACAAGATCCGCGGCGAGGGGCCCAGCGAGATCATCGCAACGCCGGTGTTCTACAACCGGAGAGTCTATGTAGCCACCGGTCGCGACCCGCACCACGGGACGGGCCCGGGAATGCTGTCGTGCGTGGACGCCGCCACCGGAAAGAAGGTTTGGGAATCGCGCGACGTCGAGCGGTCGCTGTCGACCTGTTCGATCTACGACTCCCTGCTCTACATCGCCGACCATTCAGGCAACCTGCACTGCTTCGACGCCGATACCGGAAAGCGGCACTGGGTCCACCGCACCGATCCGGAATACGGAAAATATCCATTCCGGACCAACTCGCCGCTGTGGAGTTCGACATTCGCAGCCGACGGAAAAATCTATCTCGGCACGGAGAAGAAGGAACTGTGGGTCTTTGAAGCCTCTAAGAAAAAGAAGATACTCAACAAGATTCCCCTCCTGGAAAAGATGTCTAACACGCCGATCACCGCAAACGGTATACTGTACGTCACCACCGGACGATACCTTTACGCCGTAACCGGCAAAGCCAAAGTGTCAGCTAACCAGCAACCCCTGGGAGTCAATAATGAAATCATCGCTTGTCCGTATTATCGCATTCCTCGCCGTCACAGTCGCCTTCGCCTCGACCGCCCGCACCGCGGATGTCGCACACAAGTTCCTCGGCGTGGACAACAAAGCCAACAACCTGATCTACGTTGACCAGACAGACACAAAGAAAAGCTGGACCGCCGCCATCCCCGGCGGGTCGCGCGATCTGCAGGTCATCGATGGCAATAAGGTCCTCGTCAGCCACGGTAACGGCGCGGGCGAATACGATCTGGCTACGGGCAAGAAGCTATGGGCGATCGATTCGTTTACAGGCATCAACTCCGCCCGTCGCCTGGACGACGGAAACACGCTGCTCGGCGGGAGCGGGAAGGGTGGAATAACCATCTACACCGCAGACCGCACGGGCAAGACGCTCGGCGAGTTGGTCCTCAAGGGCCTGCGGGACCTTCGCCTGATGCGGCGCCTGAAGAACGGAAACATCCTGCTGACCGTCGGCGGACCCTATCGGGTTATCGAAGTCGACACCAGGGGGAAGATCGTCTGGCAGGCTAAGATTCCGGGCAAGGGATACAAAGCCGTCCGCCTTCCGTGCGGTAATACTTTGGTATCGACAGCCAGCGCCGCGGTGATCGTCGAACTCGACGCAGATGGCAAGATCGTATTCTCGGTGGGCGGAAAGAAGGAACATCCGAATATTCTGCTGGACTGCTTCTCCGGTTTCGACACACTGCCTAACGGTAACGTGGTCGTCGCCAACTGGCTGGGACACGGTAATATGGGCAAGGGCGGCCAGCACCTCATCGAGTTCGATCGCAAGAACAAAGTGGTCTGGACATGGGGCGACAACAAGACAGCAAAGGTGCTCACCAACCTGCTGATCGTGGACGATGTGAAGCAATCAACACCCGCCGCCGCCACCCCCGCCGTCGCTGGTGAATGGACCGCCCTGTTCGACGGTAAGACGCTCGAGGGCTGGACCAACCCCTACAAGTGGGGCAAGGCGTCGGTCGTCGACGGAGAAATCCACCTCACGACCACCAGGTCCAAGTTCTTCCTGACCACCGCCAAACAGTACGCCGACTTCATATTCGAAGTTGAAGTCAAGATGCCCGAAGGCAAGAGCAACTCCGGATTCATGTTCCGCTGCCACCAGCAGCCCAACAAGGTCTTCGGGTACCAGGCCGAGGTCGACCCGTCAGACCGCAAGTGGTCCGGCGGCCTGTACGATGAGGGACGGCGCGGATGGCTTTATCCCGACAAGAAGAAGAAAGAAACGATTGGGGCCTTCCGCAAGAACGCGGGCGACAGCTTCAAACGCGACGACTGGAACAAGTACCGTATCGAATGCGTCGGTGACAGCCTGAAGATATCCGTCAACGGCGTCCAGACAACCGACTTCAAGGACTCCACCGACGCCCAGGGATATCTCGCCCTGCAGCATCACGGCGAGAGGGGCAAGATTTACCGATTCAGGAACATCCGCGTAAAGGTCCTCAAAGCCGCCAAGGAGTAGAAAATGATGAATATTCGCAAGATAGCGATCCCGTGCGTACTCGTAACGTTCGTTTGCCTGTGCGCAGGCCTCGCCGAAGACACCACCAAGAACCCGATAGCCATCCGCGCACACAACGTAGTCGTACCGCCGGCGACCGGTCCGGTCAGCGGATTTACCGTCAAGAACCTCCTGGACGCCCCGTACACGGGCAAGGTCACGGTGAAACTCCCCGACGGATGGAAAGCCGACAAGACCCGGTTCGATGTCTCGCTCAAAGCGCGTGAAACGAAACACATCGCATTCGCGATCGAGAAAGCAGTAGACAGCAAGGTCAATGCGTACCCGTACAAGATCACAGCCGTCGGCAGCGGCAAGACCGTCACGGTCGACCAGAAGGTGATCTGCGCTACCACGCCATACGTCAAACCGAAGATCGACGGCGATATCTCCGAGTGGTTAAACGATGCAGTCCCCGTAACGTTCATTTGCAAGGACAAGAAGACCGTTGTCCGGACGTTTTGGAACAAGCGAAACTTCTGCCTCTGCGTCGAAGTGCAGGAGGACAAGTTCATCGCGGACGCAGACGCGATCCAGTTCGCCCTGGCCTCGGGCAAGGCGTCGACGGGCGATTCCCCAGACGACAAGACCGCCCGGTACGAATTTCTGATCGTCGGCGGGAGGTGCTACCAGTTAGTCAAGCCGGGAACCCCGCTGGGCGACACCCAAAAAGCTAATCCCCTGCCCGCGGAGACCGTCGCAAAATCCGTGGTGGCCGTCAAGCGGGAAAAAGACATCACGCGATATGAAATATCCGTACCGATGCGCCCCATGCAGGAACTCCGGGCCACTACCGGACGCGAGTACCGCTTCTCCGTGCTGGTCCACGACCCCGACTCTACGGGTATTCGGGATCTCGCCGAAGCGGCCAGCCCGCTGCCCGGAAGCCGCAACAAGTATGCCTGGTGCAAATGGCCCGGCGCAAAGTGGCCCAGTGAAAAGCCCCTGCTCGACAGCAAAGTCGAATGGGGCTTCTGTACATCGATACACTGATCGACTACAGTACTTTTTACAGGCGTTGTTTAGATCGTCCCCCCAGGGCACGTTAACTTTTTCAGACAGGAGAATGCAATGAATCGTGAAATGAAAGTTCCAGCCAGGTTGGTTTTCGCATTGGTGTTCGCAGCCGTTCTTGTCTCGGGCTGCGCCGAGCCCTTGAAGTCAGGTCGCGCGGCGAAAAAAGGCGCCATCGTGATTCAGTCGGCGTTGGCGGAGAATGAAGACGCCCTGAAGGCGGGCAAGATCGCGGCAGAATCGCTCAAGAAGGCCTTGGGCAGCACCGCTCCCAAGGTCGTCCTCGTCACCGACTGTTTCGATGACAAAGCCCTCAAGACCAGCGCCCTCAAGGGTGTGACCTCCGTATTCTCCAAGGACATTGTCGTGGGTTTCGCCGGGTATGGTTCGTTTACCCAGGGCGGGGCACAGGACACCGATACGGTCGGCGTGCTGGGAATCGGCGGCGACGGGATCGACGTCCAGATAGCGTTCCAGAAGAACATGGGCGCCAAGGGCCTGTCGTTCGATACCGACAAGGCCAAACTCACCAAGGTACTGGGAGATGCCGGGCGGACCCTGGCGAAGAAACTGACCCAAAAGGCCGATTCACGCCTGCTGATCGCCATTCCCGACGCCCACTCGCCCAAGAACCAGTTGTTCATGGACGGGCTGCAGGAAGTGGTCGGCAAGGACTTCCCGATAACCGGCGGTTCGATCTCCAAGAACGACGGCGAAACGTTCCTCTCCTACCAGGGCCAGCTCCACAGTGACAGCGCTATCGCGATAATGCTCTCGGGCGATTTCAAGGTCGCGATGGCGGGCAGGCAGGCGAAAACCAACGACGCCGTAATCGCCACAGCCAAGGATGGAGCGGCAGAGGCCCTCAAGAACCTCGGCGCCAAGCCGATCGCCATGATCGCCTTCGACTGCGCAGGACGAAAGGGCAAGCTCGACAACCTCGGAGACGAACTCAAAGCGTTCCAGGGAGTCACGGGCAAGGATATCACGGTGTTCGGAGCCTACTGCGCCGGCGAGTTCGGACCGGCCGATGTTAAAGAGAAGAAACCCGGCGTCGTATCCAGCGGGATGGGCTGGCACGCCATGATCACGTTCATCGGGCGCTGAGGATGAACCTGCAATCGCGACGTGATTTTCTCAGGACCGTCTCGCTGGCGGGCGCAGTTGTCCTGACCGATTCGGCTTCGGTCAAGGCGGCGCCCCCCGCCGGCGAAACGGTTCGTGCAATCCGCTATCGCAGCGCCGCCGATTCGACGGAGCAGGCGGCGATATTCTACGCGCCGGAATCAAAATCCAAAACGCCTGTCCCACTGCTGGTCGGTCTGCACACATGGAGCGCTAACTACAGGCAGGTCGGCGGGCGATGCCCGTATGGACCATGGTGCATCAAGAACAAGTGGGCGTTTATCGGACCGGACTTCCGCGGATCGAACAAGCGCCCGCAGGCCTGCGGGTCGCAACTGGCGGTAGACGACATAATCAGCGCGGTAAAGTACGCCCAAAAAGTCGCCAACATCGATGCTAATCGCATCTATCTCATCGGCGCTTCGGGCGGAGGGCATATGGCGATGCTGATGGCCGGGCGGGCTCCGGAAATATGGGCCGGCGTCTCGGCGTGGGCGGGAATATCGGACCTCAAGGCATGGCACGCCGAGTGCAAAAAGTCCAAACGCAGATACGCCGGGGAAATCGAGAAATCCTGCGGCGGACCGCCCGGGAAGAGCGACGCGGTGGACCTCGAATACAAAAACCGCTCACCGCTCACCTGGCTGCATCGGGCAAGAAAGACGGGCGTCCGCCTGGACATCAACGCGGGAATAAACGACGGGCACAGCGGCTCGGTGCCGATCAGCCATTCCCTGCGAGCGTTCAACGCGGTGGCCGATCCCGCCGACCGCATCTCCGACGCCGATATCGTCCACATGGTCGAAAAGGCCGAAGTCCCCACGCATCTGCGGAAGAAACTTTCCGATCGAACCTACGGGCCAAAGATACCATTGCTGCGAAAGATATCCGGCCCGGCGCGCATTACGATATTCCAGGGCGGACACGAGATCGTACCGACCGCCGCACTGACCTGGTTGTCCCTGCAGAAAAAGTCTGCCCCGAAGCCGAAGTAGCTACTGTCATTTCTTTACGGGCGTGATCTTCAGCGTGACCGTCGCTTCGGTCACTGGGGCTTTTAGTGCAATGCCTATTCGCGTCGGGAGCGTCTTGGTCCTGACGTCTTCCTTGATTTGTTCGGACTTAATATCAAACGCGACGCCGCCGGTGTCGATCTCGACGCGGAGGCTCTGCCCGCCATCGCTGACGATTATCGCGTTACGACCGCTGCGTTCCCACTTGCCCAGCGTAATCATGGCCGTTTCGAAGGACGTTGGCTTGCTGAAGGCGGCATCATCGCGAACCGTCAGCGACCCCGCGGCCGCACGGGAATAGACAAACGTCCTGTTTAGTTTGGTTAGCTGCGGTACTCTCTTGGCGTATGCCGAACGGATGTCCAGAACCAGCGTGTCGGCGTCGTCGGTGAATTTCGTTTTGACGACAACTCCTTTGGCGCCCGACCCGCTCTGCTGGAGCTTACCGGCGATGCGGGGCACGGGATGGCCCAGCGAATTCAGCACGCCGCTGACATAGCGTTTGGAACTGAACGTCCGCGCGGTATACACCTCGGCACCGGGGTCGACGAGTACCGGCGTCTTGCCGGCGACTACCACGTACGATCCGACATCGTTGTGATTGTGATGCTCGCCATTGTGCCCGCCCTTGAGCGCGACGCCTACGACGCATTTCGACTTGGGCGTCGGGCGACAGATGAGCACGCCGGCCTTGTCGAACCACGTTCGCACGCCCGGACCGGCGGCGGCATGGCCTCTATGGATGGCGCTGATCGAACTGGGGAATGAGAATATCATCGATATGGGCAATCGCCCTTTGAAGCTTATCAGCATCTTATCGCCGTCCGGGTCAGCGCCGAGCGAGTATCGGCGCGACAGAAAATGCACCATATCCAACGACGCCCGGGCGCTAACCGAGCAGTCGGCAAACGCGGGCGACACGCCGTTGATGATTTCGATACGCCGGGGGAACATCGCCGGGGTCCGGACGTTCTGTGCCTCCATCATGTCTATCCGCCCGCCGGTGGCCTGCCAGATCGTTTCAGCCAACTGCACGTAATTCCCAAACCCGTACGACCAGTAGCCCAGCCCCTCGCTGCAGTATCCGTCGGACGTGAAACCGGCCAGGAAGCTCTTGGAGTATTTCATCGCCGCCGCCACGTATTTTGCCCGCTCCGCCCGCGATTCGATCGTCGCCAGGGCGGCGCCGGTGACGCCGGCGAGGCACACCGCGTTCCAGTTGTTCGTGGTCGACATCCACCAGTTCGCCCGCCGTTTACCGCTGACCATCCCCATGTACGGATCGAATATCCGCTTGCGGAGGTTCTCGTCGATCAGTTTCCGCGTCCTGGCGTCGAGTTTGTCGCCTAGCAGATACCTCGCCGTCGCCAGTTCCCAACCCACATACGAAGACGCCAGGTCGATGTCGACGGTGCGTCCCTTGAAGTTCGCCAGCGACCTGTCGTGAGCGGGATAAACCCACGTCGGCTCGCTACAGATCGCGGCGATGACCTTCTGGAGATCGGTGATGAATCGCCCGTGGTTTTCGAGGCACTCAGCCACGGTCAGCAGGCCTATCCGCCCTCGCCGCCGCCCCGCTACCCTCTGCCATCTGTTCCGATTGCCCGTTCGCGAGAAGTCCAGGTACAGGTCGTCGCTCTGATCCGGCAGAGGCGCGCCGATCAGCTTGGCGGCTGTATCGACGATATCGCGATATCCCTCGGTTTTCGCCAGAGCCTTCCAGGCCGTCCGATCGGCGGCCGGTCGCCCGAGACCGGCAGGCTTTGCCGGAAGGAACTCGGCGATGTTGGGCGCCTCAGCCGCCAACACACCAGCAGACGTAACCGCCAACACCGCCGCCATAATGCCTGTTATCCGTAAGATACGCTTGATCTTCCGCATTTCTGTGTCTCCCGGTAAGCCCGCAGCGGACCTCTGAGATGATAATAGCCATTTTCCCCGCAGGAGCAAGACTACCATTGCCAATGCGTTATCTGTTATCATAGGTACATTGCAATTGCAATAGTATAGATTGGGAGTTGAGCTATGATTGCTTGTAGGTTTATGCTGCTGTCATTGGCGACGTTGGTCATGCTGGTCTCGACCGGGAAGGCAGCCCCTGTTGCTTCGAATACCGCGACGGTGTCGATCTCGGCGCGAGGACCGCTGGCCGCGGGCGCCCTGGGCGAAAACGCCGCAATACACACCAACCGAACCTACACGTTCACCAAAGTGCCCAAATTCCTGCAAGGGCTGAAGTTCACCTCGCATCAGCATAATGCCCCTGCGCGTTATACATGCAGCATTAAAACGGCCGGACGCCTGTATCTCTGCCTGCAGAAACCGTTGACACCCAAGGCGGTCAAACTCACCGGCGACTGGAAGCAGTGCGGAAAGATGGACACCGTTATCAACGGGAAGAACTATCCGTGGACGGTCTTCAGCATCGACGCCGGGACCGGCCAGACGCTGGCCCTCCCGGCGTCCGACAGGTGGGGCGCCGTTATCGCCGTCGGAAAGATCGACAACCTCAAAACCGCACCCGCCCGGACCCGCCGTCCCGCGGCCAGAAAATCGGCGCCCGCAAACGACGAATACGGATACCTGCAAAACGATATCAGCAACCGAAAATGGTTCGACCGCATCGCCGATCAGGCCCTTGCCAAAGAAGCATTGATACTGGAATCAGACCGCACTCCGCTCGACGTAGTGCTGCGGCGAACAGAGGCGCTTGCGACGCGAATCTCCTCGATGGACGGTGCCCCGGATATCACCAGACTCGTCACCGAACTCAAGAGCCTGCGGTCCGAAGCCCCCGGTCGCGAACTGTTCGACAAGGTCTGCAAACTCCGCCGCAAAATCGCGTTTTCCAACCCGCTGCTGAATTTCGACAAGCTGCTGTTCATCACGCGCCGAGACCCGGGCGGACCGTTCCACATGTGCGACCAGTTCTACGGCTGCAACGCCAAACCCGGCGGCGGACTGTACGTCCTTTCCGACCCGTTTGGCGCCGAACCGAAAGTAACGAACCTGCTGGAAAACTCCGTGGTCCAATCAGGCCGCCTGAAAGGCCAAAAGCTAACCGGCGGTTCGTTCCTCTCGCCCGAACTCTCTTACGACGGTAAGACGATCATGTTCGCCTGGACGCAGGCCAAAGCAAAGAAGACCTACACCTGGGGACCCGAGATCAGCTATCATATTTTCAAGTGCAACGCCGACGGAAGCGGTCTGGTGCAGATCACCGACGGCGACGCCGACGACTTCGACCCGTGCTTCCTGCCCGGCGGGCGGATCGCTTTCATCTCGCTGCGCCGAGGCGGATACCTTCGTTGCGGACGCCACTGCCCCGTTTACACGATGTTCTCGATGAAGCCCGACGGCTCGGACATCGCCCCGCTGAGCCACCACGAAACGCACGAATGGCACCCAAGCGTCGACAACGACGGAATGATCGTCTACACGCGATGGGACTACATCGACCGCGACACCAACGTCGCGCACCATATATGGATATCGTATCCCGACGGGCGCGACCCGCGGAGCATGCACGGCAACTATCCCATAGACCGCAAGAAACGCCCGTGGATGGAAATGGAAATCCGGGCGATTCCCGGCTCGCACAGATACGTCGCCGTCACCGGAGCGCATCACGGTAACGCGATCGGCTCGCTTGTGCTGATCGATCAGCGCATCGAAGACGACAACGCCATGAGCCAGGTCAAACGCCTCACGCCCGAGGCGCCCTTCCCCGAATCGGAAACCAACACCAAAACAGGCATGCGATACGGTACGCCCTGGCCCCTCAACAAAGATTTTTATCTCTGCGTCCACGATCCGGCCGCCAGGAACCGCGGAATCCACCTGATCGACCGATTCGGTAACCGCGAGTTGATCTACCGAGACCCGTCGATACCGTGCCTGAGCCCCATCCCGCTGAGGGCGCGACCAAAACCGCCGGTCATCCCCGACCAGACGCAAGATTCCCGCCCGGCCACCGTGGCGGTTATGAACGTATACGATGCAGACTTCGAGTGGCCTAAGGATACGAAGATCAAGTCGCTGCGAATCATACAACTGCTTCCGAAATCCACCGCCCCGCCGAACAAGCCTCGAATCGGGGTAGCCGCCCAAACCAACGCGCGCGCGGTGCTCGGCGACGTACCGGTAGAAGCTGACGGTAGCTGCTACTTCGAGGCCCCGGTCGGAATCCCCATCTACTTCCAGGCCCTCGACGCCCGCGGTCTGGCGGTCCAGTCGATGCGGTCATTGACTTACGTTCATCCCGGCGAGCGTCTGACCTGCCTGGGATGCCACGAACGCAAGCTCGCCACCCCCAAGGCCAACAAAGCCCCGAGAATGCCGCTGGCGATGAAACGTACGCCATCGAAGATACGCCCTGAAGTCGACGGAGCCAACCCGTTCAACTATCCGCGACTCGTCCAACCGGTGCTCGATAAGCATTGCGTAAAATGTCACACCGAGAATAACGCCAAGAAGGACAAGAAGAAAACCGCCCCCGACCTTCGTAATACCATCACGCGAAACAACGGGTGGACCCAATCGTATGTCTCGCTGGCGAGCAAGTACGGATTCTACTTCCACGTCACCAACGGTTCGATCAAGAGCGGCGTACACGGCGGGAGCAGATCCATCCCCGGTAAGTTCGGAGCAAAGGCCTCGAAACTCTTCGAGATGCTCGAAAAGGGGCACCACAAGCTCAAGCTGCCGCCCAAAGACCTCTACCGCCTGACGCTCTGGATCGACTGCAACTCGGAGTTCTACGGCGCCTACTACGACACGCAAAAACAAGCAGCCGGTGAAATAGTACTCCCCGACCTCCAATAGCCACCACAAACCAAAACCCACAGCTACCTCATTCGAAAGCAAGAGAATATATGTACACGGTCCCTGTCATGCATCACAGAGAGGCTATCGCCCTGGCTTTACTTGCAGCCGCCGTAATGCTGCTCCAGCCCGCCCGGGTCGCCGACGCAAAACGGCCGAAAGCCGGGAAGAGCGTTCCGCAAGCGCGACACAACGCGGCGATCAAAGACAATCCGCTGATGAACTTCAAGAAGCTCCTGTTCGTCAAGCGGTTCAAGTTCCAGTCGAACCACTACTACACCGACTACATCAACGGGTGCAGGAAATTCGGGGGCAACCTGTGCGTCCTGGACATGAAAAGCGGAGATGTAATCGACCTCTGCCCTGAAATGAAGGAAGGCATCTTCGGACGATTCGACCTGCACTTCGACGCCAGGAAGATAGTGTTCGCCTGGAAGAAACAGCTCGGAGAAGGCTTCCGCCTGTACGAGATCGGCATCGACCCCGCGACAGGCAAACGATCCGGAAAAATCCGCCAGGTCACCTTCCCCGCCGACAATGAAGAACAACTGCACAAACTCTACAAGCTCGGTTACCACCACGGCACCGACGACATGGACCCGTGTTATCTGCCCGACGGCGGCGTGCTCTTCATCTCGACGCGATGCCAATACGGGATCCTCTGTAATGGCGCAGACGTTCTGACCACCACGCTGCTTTACCGCGTCGACGCCGACGGTAAGAACATGCAGAAGCTCACCAACTCAGCGGTCAGCGAAGCCACGCCGTCGATCCTCAACGACGGGCGAATCATGTACACGCGTTGGGAATACGTCGACAAGGGCGCGGTGGCCAACAAGTGCTTGTGGGCGGTCCGACCCGACGGGACCGGGCAGGTCGAAATCTACGGAAACGCCATCACACTGCCCCCTACGTTCCACCAGGGAAGAGCGATACCCGGTACAAACACCAAGTTCGTTTTCCTGGGCGTACCGCACTACCCGCAAAACGGCGTGGGTACGGTTATCCGCATCGACATGACCAAGAACATCCGCACCCGCGAACCGATGACATACATCACCCCCGACGTCGACATCCGAGGCGAGGGCGGGTTCTGGCACGATCGCAACTCCAAGTGGGGCGCAAGACGCCTGTTCAAGGAACCGTTCCCGCTGAGCGAAAACCTCTTCCTGGTCTCCATGAACGTCGACAAGAACTGGAAGCACCCCACCGCCTGGGATATCTGCCTGCTCGACGAATCCGGAGACACCGCGCTGATCCACTCAGATCCGGATATCGGCCTGTTCCAGCCCATCCCGCTCCGTCCTCGAAAAACACCGCCCATCCTGAAAGGATCTCTCGATCCGAAGCTGGCCAGGCAGAATCTCGCACGCTGTGTAGTGACCGACATATACCACGGCATGGAAAATACCCCGCGAGGTTCAATAAAGTACATCCGCATTAACGAACAGGTTCCGCGCCCTTGGGCCGCACGACGCAGATGGGGCGGGGACTGCTACGACCAGCAGCACGCCGTTATCAGCAAAGACACCAACCTCGCACTGCGCGTCCAGGTCGGGGTGGTCCCGGTAGAAAAAGACGGTTCGGCTCACTTCACAGTACCGGCAGACCGGAACATCTTCTTCCAGGCGCTCGATGAAAACTACATGGAAGTGCAACGCGAACGAACGTGCGTTAACTATCGCCCGGGCGAGTCGCGATCGTGTATCGGATGCCACGAAACGCCAAACGACATCGTCGCGGCGAAAACCAGCGTTGTGATCGCCCTGAAACGCCCGCCCTCCAAGCCCGGTCCGCAACCGGGCGAAAAGTCCGGGGCGCGACCCATTGACTACGCCGTAGACGTCCAGCCGGTGCTCGACAAGCACTGCATCAAGTGTCACGGCCCCAAGGACGGCAAGAAACCCAAGGGCGGCCTGGACCTGTCGGGAACGCTGACGAGCCTGTTCAGCATCTCGTATGAAAACCTTCTCCGCGAGCGACGAAGGGGCAAGGGTCGCAGGCGATTCGACCTGTTCCCCACGATCGGCGAGAACCATCCAAAGGCCGGGAACATTAAATACCTGCCCGCGAGATCGCTCGGTTCACACGCAAGCATCCTGATCGCCATGCACTCGAGGGGAAAGGTCAAACTCAAGGACCCCAAAGCCGCCGAGATCGCCGCCAAACTCGCCAAGGTACACGAGAAAGGGAAAGTCAACCTGCCGCTCGAAGACATGATCCGCCTGACGACATGGGTGGATGCCAACGGGCAATACTACGGAACCTACTACGGGCGAAAGAACCTGAAGTACAAGGACCATCCGAATTTCCGCCCGGTCCCAACGTTCGAAAACGCAAGATCAACCACCGCCCCACTACCCGAAGACAAGAGATAAACCACGCCAGAAAAGCCCCACAGGAGCAACAACCGATGTCCAAGACAACGATCAGACATATTACCCCACTCGTATTCGTGGTCGTCATTGGCGCCATGTTCACCGGCGCTGTGGGCGCCGACTACGTCAAAAAGGCCACCTGGGTCGAGTCCATGATCGCCACGCGCGAGGCGATGGTCGGAAAACGCCCCCCTTCCAAGGCTCCGACCGGCCTGCCGAATCTGGCGAAAGACTCATACACTATCGCCGCGTGGATTTGCACCAAAAGCGGCGGGACGATCTTCGCCAAATGCCAGCCGAACAGGGGCTGGCAGCGCTTCGGTAAGACCCTTTTCGTCGCCGGCGGGCGAGTCAACATGGATGTACACTCGGCTGGCGTATTCCGAGGAACTTCAAATGTAGCCGACGGAAAATGGCATCACGTGGCGGTGGCCGGAACGAAAAAGGGACAGACAATCTACGTCGACGGAAAAGCCGAAGCCAAAGGCAATCTCCGCGGCGATTACGATCCCAAGGGCGCCGTGGGAAAGATCGGGTATACCTCGCCGAACTTCCCGGGGCGAAACTCGTACTTCACCGGCCTGATCGACGATATGCGAATATACAACCGGGCGCTGGGCGAAAAGGAACTCAAGGGCGTCATGACCAAACCCCACTCGCTCGGAGCCAACGGCCTGGCGGGACACTGGCCTTTCGACTCAGGCGTCCTGGATGCATCGGGCAACAACAACCACGCAACGAGCATGAAAGGCGCCAAGCTCTCTAACGGAAAGATCGGCAGGGCGTTGGACCTCAACGGGCAGGTTAAGATCCTCCTGGCCGCTCCCGGGCAGAAGCAGAACCCCAACATCCCAATCTGGTCGTTTCTGAGAAAAGCATTCACCGACGACGCGGCTCGCAATGAAATGACCTGGGAAATCCAGGACGGTATCTGGCGGAACGATTGGAAACCAGGCGATTACGCCGCACTGGCCAAACGCTATGCGACGGCTTCTCACCGCTCACCGAAACACGCCGAACAGGCCGCAAAACTCGCCAAGGGCGTAGAAGACGCCTCCGCCTTGGCGAAAGTCCGCCAGGCGTACCTGCGATCGCGAGCCTACGAAAGCGTTATGGAGAAACTCAAGGAACTCGATATCGTCGGCCTGCGGAGAATGCTGGCCAATCTGGCCAAAACGGGCGCAAAGATCGACAAGAATCTCGCCCGACTCGATGCGATCGAAACCAGGGCGGTCAAGATGGCCGACACCGAGATCACTCCCGAAGCGATGATCGCGTTCAAAAGGGAAGTTCAGCAGATCCGCTACGACGCGCTGATAAAGGGCAACCCGCTGATGGATTTCGAGAAGCTCCTGTTCGTCAAGCGATTCAAGTACCAGTCGAACCACTACTACACCGACTTCATCAACGGTTGCAGCAAGTTCGGCGGGAATCTGTGCGTCCTGGACCTCAAGAGCGGCGACGTTATCGACCTCATCCCGGAAATGAAGGAAGGCATCTTCGGACGATTCGACCTGCACTTCAACGCCGACAGAATCGTCTTCGCCTGGAAGGCCGAACGCGAAGAGGGCTTCCGCATCTACGAGGTCCCCATCGATCCGAAGACGGGCAAGCGAACCGGCAATGTACGCCAGGTCCTCGCTGCACCGCACAACGAGAAGGATATTCAGAAGAAATACCGAGTCGGTTATCACCACGGCACCGACGACATGAACCCGGTCTACCTGCCCGACGGAGGAATAGTGTTCATCTCGTCGCGATGCCAGTACGGCATCCTCTGCGACGGGCCCGACATCTTCTGCACCACGCTGCTTTACCGAATCGACGCCGACGGTAATAACCTGCAGAAGCTCACAAACTCCGCAGTCAGCGAAGCCACTCCCACCATCCTCAACGACGGGCGGATCATGTACACCCGCTGGGAGTACCTCGACAAGGGCTCGGTCACCAACAAGTGCCTCTGGGCGGTCCGACCCGACGGTACCGGGCAGGCCGAAATCTACGGAAGCGACATCGCATACCCCGCATCGTTCCACCAGGGACGGGCGATTCCCGGAACGAACACCAAGTTCGTGTTCCTGGGCGTACCGCACTATCCGCAGAACGGCGTGGGCACGGTTATCCGCATCGACATGACCAAGAACATCCGCACCCGCGAGCCGATGACCTACATCACCCCCGACGTAGACGTACGCGGACAGGGCGGGTTCTGGCACGATCGTGAAGGCAAGTGGGGCCCCCACCGCCTGTTCAAAGAGCCCTTCCCGCTGAGCGAAGAGTTCTTCCTGGTCTCGATGAACGTCGAAAAGAACTGGAAGCACCCCACCGCCTGGGACATCTGCCTGCTCAGCGAATCGGGCGACACCGCCGTGATCCACTCGGACCCGGAGATCGGCGTGTTCCAGCCCATCCCGCTGAAGAAACGCAAAATGCCCGCCATCCTCAAAGGCGCCCTCAACCCCGAGTTGGCGAAAAAGGGCCTGGCGGTCTGCGTCGTAACCGACATCTACCACGGAATGGAAGACACACCCCGCGGATCGATCAAGTACATCCGCATCAACGAGCAGGTCCCGCGTCCCTGGGCGTCACGCAGGCGTTGGGGCGGCGACACCTCCGACCAGCAGCACGTGACGATCACGGGCGCAACCCACCTGGGGCTCAAGATCCAGGTCGGCGTGGTCCCGGTCGAGAAAGACGGATCGGCCCACTTCTACGTGCCGGCCGACAAAAACGTCTTCTTCCAGGCGCTGGATGAAAACTACATGGAAGTGCAGCGTGAACGGACGTGCGTGAACTATCGTCCCGGCGAGTCGCGGTCGTGCATGGGCTGCCACGAAACGCCCAACGAGATCGTATCGGCCAGGCAGAAGGTCGTAACCGCCCTGAAGCGCAAGCCCTCATCGCCCGGACCGCAGCCGGGTGAGAAGTCAGGTTCAAAGCCGCTGTACTATCCCATCGACGTCCAGCCGGTGCTCGACAAGCACTGCATCAAGTGCCACAGCCCAAAGGACGGCAAGAAGCCCAAAGCCGATCTGGACCTGTCGGGCACGATGACAACGCTCTTCAGCGTATCCTACGAAAACCTCCTGAAGCGAAGGAGATACGGTCTGTTCCCAATGATCCGCGAGAACCATCCCAAAGCCGGCAATACGCATTATCTACCGGCAAGATCGCTCGGTTCGCACGCGAGCCTGCTGATCGCCATGCACTCCAAGGGCAAGGTCAAACTCAAGGACCCCAAACTGGCCGAAGATGCGAAAAAACTCGCAAAGGTGCATGAGAAGGTGAACCTCCCGCCGGAGGACATGGTCCGCCTGTCGACCTGGGTCGACTCCAACGGACAATACTACGGCAGCTACTACGGACGGCGGAACCTGAAGTACAAGGACCATCCGAACTTCCGCCCGATCCCGACATTCGAGAGCGCAAGATCGACCACCGCCCCCCTGCCCGAAGACCAGAGATAGTTCGGGTGCTAATGGGCCCGGAGAAGGTCCAGCATTTTGCGGTCCAGTTTGTGGTTTTTGTAGTCTTCGTACTTGACGTCCGTTCGCCCGGAGTCGAGCAGGCCGAACGAGCCTCGGAAATTCCACAGCGCCCATCCGAAGTCCGCTTCGGCCCATAGTTCAAGGAGATCGGTCATCCATCGCAGCACCACATCGTGAGGAGTGTATTTGTACGCCCCCCACTCGCCCACGTGTACGCCCACGCCGGCGGCTGCGAGCTTCTTCCAGGGCTTGATGCGGTTGTCATAAATCCACTGTCGCCCTTCGACGATATCCTTCTTGCCCTGGCGCCGTTTGAGAGGCCAGGTCGGCGGAGAGCCCCAGTCCTTCCTGCCGGCCCATCCGGCCTTGTAGTGCGAGACCTTGAATGAATCGTACCCGCGAGTGCTCTGGGCGACGCGGTCCTTGGCTAGTTCCCAGACGGGGTCGCGACCCCATTGGAGACCGTCGGAGATGACGAGGCGAGTCGGATCGATCTTGCGAATGGCTGCGATGGCGACCTTGGCAGCGGCGGCGTAAGTTTTGGAATCGATTTTGGCAGGCTCGTTCACCAGACCGAAGCTGAGGCGTTTGGACGGGATACCGCGATAGCGCTTTGCAAATGCTGCCCACTGGAAGGCAAACTGCTTCTGTGCCTCGGGGTCCTTCCAAAGGTTCAGCTTCTCCGGCGGATGGGCCACAGTGTAGCCCGGCGCCCGGTGAAGGTTCAGCGATACATGCACGCCGTACTTCTTTCCGAACTCGACGGCCTGGTCGATGTGGGCGAGTATCTTCTCGTCCAGTTTGTAAGGGTCGGCCGCGCCGGTCCAACAGCGGTAGTCCATCGGCAGGCGGACGAAATCGAAGCCCCAGTCGCTAAGCCACTGAAAATCCGTCTCGACGAACTTGCGATTCTTGCCCTTGTTGAACTTTTCAAGGAGATTGAATCCTCGCCACCTGGGCAGTTTTGCATGGAGTGCTTTGGCGGCGGTCGGAGCCTTGGCCTGGGCGAAAACTCCGGCGCCGACCACGACCGCCCCGGCGGCTGACTGGACAAACTCTCGCCTGTTCATAAACGTCTCCTTCTTGTCCGCTACTCCCCGCCGCTCAAGTACGCCTCGATGGCCTGGATGAAATCGCCACCGTATTGCAGCAGTTTCTGGTCGCCCACACCGGTGATGTTTCGCATTTCGACCGGCGTGGTCGGCGTGTAGTGGGCCATCTCACGCAGCGTGCGGTCCGAGAAAATGATGAACGGGGCGAGATTTCGCTCCTGTGCGAGGCCCCGCCTTACCGTCCGCAACTGCTCGAAAAGCTCGCGGTCGAAATCGGTAATCTGCTGTTTGATCTGCTTGGCCTGTTTGCGGCGGGTCCGCGCGGGTTTGGGCACTTCGCGCTGGCGGAGAACCTGGAACTCCCTCCGCCCGAACAGCACTTCTCGCCCCGCGGCGGTCAGGTGGAGCACGGGATACTCCCCGTCGGTTCGCACCACGCATCCCTGCGCCGTCAGATCGTCTATGATCCCCCGCCAGTACTGCTTGTCGCGGTCGGACCCGGCGCCATACGTTTTGAGCTGGTCGTGTTTCAGGTCGCGGATCTTCTGCGTGTTGGCGCCCATAACGACATCGGTAACATGGACGGCGCCAAACCGCTGTCCGGTCCGCATGATCGCCGACATGACGATCTGTGCCTCTCTGGTCGCATCAATGCGGTCGACCGTGCCCGAGCAAACGTCGCATCCGGTGCAACCGCCGGCATCGAGCGTCTGGCCGAAATAACCGAGTATCTGGCTGCGGCGGCAGACGTTGACCGTGGCGAAGTTCACCATCTCGTTGAGCTTGCCCGATGCGGTGGCACGCTGGGCGTCATCTTCCATCTGGTTGATGAAGTAGCGTATCTTTGGGATGTCGCCCCGCGAGTAGTACAGCACGCAGTGTGCCGGTTCTCCGTCGCGCCCGGACCGCCCGGTCTCCTGGTAATAACCTTCCATGTTCTTGGGCAGGTCGGCGTGGATCACAAACCGCACGTTGGACTTGTCAATCCCCATACCGAACGCCACCGTCGCGACAATCACCGTCACGTCGTCGCGATTGAAAGCCTCCTGGTTGGCCTTGCGGACTTCGTCTTCAAGCCCCGCGTGGTAAGGACGGGCGTTCACGCCGTTGCGCACCAACTCGCGGGCTGTCTCCTCGACCGATTTGCGGGTGGTTCGGTAGATGATCCCCGCCTCGTCCTTCCGGTCGGACAGGAAGGTGAGTATCTGGTCGTCCACGTCGCCTTTGGGCACTACCTGGTACGAGAGATTGGGACGGTTAAACGACGCCCGCGTAACGTGCGGATCGCGCAGGGTGAGCCTGTCGATAATATCGTCCTGAACGCGCGGGGTGGCGGTGGCGGTGAATGCGGCCACCGGAGAATCGCCGAATTCAGACACGATCCGCGAAAGCGAGAGGTAGTCCGGTCTGAAATCGTGCCCCCACTCGCTTATGCAGTGTGCCTCGTCGACGGCGAAGAGGCTGATTGGCACGGTTTTCAGGACGTCGAGAAAGCCCGGCGCAGCGAACCGCTCGGGCGCCACGTACAGCAGATCGAGTTTCCCGGCCGACAACTCTCGCGAGACGCGCGTCCGCTCGGCGGAGTCCAAGGAACTGTTGAGGAACTCGGCGGCCAGACCGTTGACCTTCGCCGCATCGACCTGGTCCTTCATCAGCGAGATCAGCGGACTTATCACCACGCACGTGCCGTCGAGCAGGTACGCGGGCAACTGGTAGCACAACGACTTGCCCCCGCCAGTCGGCATGACGGCGAAGACGTCCCGCCCGGAGACGATCGCCCGAACGATATCCTCCTGGTTATCCCGAAAACCGTGAAACCCAAAGACGTTACTCAAAGCTTTGGTAAAATCGTTTTCGCCGTTCTCTGTTTGCGATGAATCAGTCATAACGCTCCAGCACAACACCCTAACGCCATACGAACATTGGATATTTTACACACTCGGCGCCCCGCCGCAAGCACAAATCCGGAACAACTCGGCGTGATTTTTTTTCGATGCTGCCGAGTTGGCGGTTGTTCTGTAGAATGGGAGAATGAAGAATGAGGGCTGAGACAAGACCACAGCAGGAGACCCATCATGAAGACAACTCATCTGAAATCTGCGACCGGGGCGGGCGTGATCACCGCATGGATGTTTCTGGCGGCGGTGACGGTTGATATATCAACTGGCGACAAGAAGCCCCCCGCCATGCCGCGCGGGTACACGATTCCGACGATAGACCTCTCCGCCCAGACCCATCGCCAGGTGATCGTCGACCGCGAGGAGGGTCAATATCTGGGCCATCCGACGACCGTGCTGCTCGAGGATAACAAGACGATGATCTGTGTCTACCCCAAGGGCCACGGGCGCGGCGCGATCGTCATGAAACGCAGCACGGATGCGGGCAAGACCTGGTCTGAGCGCCTCAAGACGCCCAAGACCTGGGCGACCAGCAAAGAAGTGCCCACCCTCCACCGCGTGATCGACGCCAAGGGCGTAAAGCGACTGATCATGTTCTCGGGGCTCTATCCCTGCCGGATGGCGGTCTCGGAAGATGACGGAAAGACGTGGAGCGAGCTGAAACCGCTTGGCGACTGGGGCGGTATCGTCTGCATGGGCGACGTGATGGCGCTCAAGAAGCCCGGATGCTACATGGCGATGTTCCACGACGACGGGCGATTCTTCACGAAGCCACCAAAGCGTTACAAACCGCGGAGAATGACCGTCTACACAACATTCTCGACCGATGGCGGGCTCACGTGGAGTTTTCCAACAGAGATCTTCCATCGATCGGATGTCGGTCTGTGCGAGCCGGGCATGATCCGCAGCCCTGACGGCAAGCAGATCGCCGCGCTGTTTCGCGAGAACTACCGCGTGCGAAACTGTCACGTTATCTTCTCGGACGACGAGGGCAAAACGTGGACGGCTCCGCGCGAACTGCCCGCGTCGTTCACCGGCGACCGCCACAAGCTTCGCTACGCGCCGGACGGGCGCCTGATCGCGACGTTCCGCGACAAGACGCTACAATCGCCGACGCCGGGAGATTGGGTAATGTGGGTCGGACGCTACGAGGACATCGTCAAAGGCCTCCCAGGCCAATACCGCGTGCGCCTGATGGACAACAAACGCGGTTCGGACTGCGCCTACCCGGGCCTGGAACTCCTGAGCGACGGTACGTTTGTGGCGACCACGTACGGGCACTGGACCGCGGGGCAGAAACCGTACATCGTTTCGGTGCGATTCAAACTTGCCGAAATTGACGCCTTGGCACGCAAGCAGGCACCCAACTGAAGCGATCAGTGAGGATGTTCTTCCTTGATGTGGGCGAGTTGGTTCTTGATCGCGGCGATCTGCTCGGCCCGCGTCTCGCGCGAGGCCAGCGGATCGAACTTGAAGTATATCGCGGTGGCAGTCCCGATTGCCTCGTAGGCGTTACGACGGGTATCGGCGTCGGTATCACCCAGTGCTTCCACGAGCGAATTAATGGCTGCGGGGTTATGCAGGCGTTTGAGCCCTATTCCCGCCCCGGCCCGCGCCTTTGGGTCTTCGTCCTTCAGGAGGATATCGGTCAGCAGGCGATAATCTGCTTTCTCGAAATTGCCCAGTTCCGCGGCGGCCCTGCCGCGAAGCACACCGCTTTTGTTCCTGGCGACAATTTGCTCCAGTTTCCACCGACTAACTTCGTCGGTCCTGCTTCCAATCGCACGTATCGCCGCTATGGCGACTCGCGGTTCGACATCGCCGACAAGTTTGGCGAGGGTTTCGAGAGACTCACTGTCACTTCTACCGACCAACTCGCCTACAGCCCTCAGGCGTTCATGCATCTCGGGGGATTTCGGATCGGCATGAGCCGGCCACCACAGCACAACTAACCCGGCGACCAGGGCAAAAAAGGTAAGCAGTCCCACTCTAATTATTGGGGTCATAGTGGTTGCACCTGTCTCCCCTAGGGAGCCCAGAGTCCCGCGGGTACGTTAACTGTGTACTCGTCGTATTCATACTGCAACTGCTCGCGAGTCATCGACCTGACGCTTCCGTCGACCGTCACGAAATTGGCATGGTCGAAGTGGCGGGTCCGCAGGAATCCATTTTTGTCCTCGTTGCTGCTACCGAATTCGTCAGTGCGGTATCCCTGCCTGTTCACTTTGGCAACATCTTTGGTATACTCCACGAGCATCAACTGCCCGGGGCGGGGAGCAGCGTTGGCGACCGCGTCGCTCATAGCATAAGAAGCTTTCTGGAACCCCACTGTATAGTCATCCCACTTCCTGGTGTACCTCGGGCCCGACTGAAAACGCATGACAAAAATATTGGGATCGGGAGCAGGAGTGGCTTCTGCCGATGCACTGGCTCCTTCCAGCCCCGCTTCGACCCGGTTGCGCCAATCCGCAGACCCGTCGTCAAGGCACAACCAGTGTACGCTGGCGCAACCGTGTGTGGCATCGATGATCATCGACTCAAACGTGGCGACACCACCACCGTACGTCACCCGCATCATGGCACATTCACTACCGACCTGGATAAGCGCCTGGCCCTCCTCAGCCGTTATTCCATGGGCGCTGCTGCTGCATCTGACCTGTACGTCCTCGAATGAACTGCCCGTTTCCAGAATCTCCTTTATGTTCGAGAAGCGCACGTCGCTACCCTGCTTCTGCACCAGGTAGAGGTCTTCAAGGTCGGGCAAATTTTCGGGTTCGGCCTCAGAATCAGCATCGGGGTCCGACGGACAGGTCAGGACGCCACCCAAACCGCGATTCATCAGGAACCAACGCCACCCCGACGGATAGGGACGCTGACCGGGAGCCGAGTTAATCCCCTGGGCCATCTCCTTGAGATTATTCCTGCAGGCGGTCGCCCGGGTGTGTTCCCGAAAGTTCTCGAACGTCGGAATCAGCAGCATCACTAACAGCACAAGAACTGCAAGAACAACAAGAAGTTCTACAAGAGTAAAACCGTATCTTCCGAGATTGTTCATGTCTTGCACCAAAACCCTGCCGCACACAACAATGCAACTACCCAACTCTCATAATGATATCAAACTCGACGGAGAACACAATATTCACTTGTTGCGTTTGGTTCTGGACGGCCTGTGCGAACCGGGATGCCGGCCCCACTGGGCTGCTTTGTCCGAATCGTAGTTGGGATTCTTCTTCGGTAGGCGGGCGTTTACGGATTTCCGCCATGCGCTGAGTTTCTGCTGGAGTTCCTTGACCTTGCCGGGCATCCTGGCGGACAGATCGTTGGACTCGCCTATATCGTCTTTGAGATTGTACAACTCGAAGCGGCTTGGCCCGGTGTCGAAAAACTCGATCAGCTTCCAGTGCCCCTGTCGAATCGCGCCGGCCGGCGTCGAATGATGGTACACCGGATAATGCCAGTAAACCGCGTCGCGCGTGAGCTTACCGCCGCGGTCCAGGAGCGGTGCGATGCTCTCGCCGTCCAGCACGTGATCGACCGGTCGCCTGGCGCCGGCGATGTCCAGGAACGTCGGATAGAAGTCAACGCTGGTGACCGGCTCGCCGCAGGTGGCGCCCGCTTTTACTTTTCCAGGCCAGCGGACGATCAGCGGTTCGCGGATGCCCCCCTCGTAGAGCGTGCCCTTTTCGTCGCGGAGCGGTGCGTTGGTCGTGACGATCGGACCGATCTTCCTGAAATGCCGCCTCAGTCCGCCATTGTCGGAGAAGAATACCACCACGGTATTGTCGGCGAGTTTGAGTTCGTCGAGTTTGTCGAGGATGCCCCCCACGCTGTCGTCAACGTGTTCGATCATGGCCGCGTAGGTCGGGTTGTTGACGCCTCTGGGCGGTTTGGTTTTTTTCTCGTACTTGGCGATGAGTTTTTTGCGGGCCTGAAGCGGAATATGCACAGCGTAATGCATCACATACAGGAAGAACGGGCGGTCCCTGTTGGCTTCGATGAACTTGACGCCGCGAGCGGTAATCGCTTCGGCGAGGTAGTCATCTTTGGTCAACTTGATATTCGGCGTGGTGGAGTTGCCGAAGTGCCTTCCCCCGCCGGCGACGACCATAGTATCGAAGCCCTGCGCGTCGGGCAGGCGCCCCTTACCGCCGAGATGCCACTTGCCAAACGCGCCGCACGCATATCCGGCGGACTTCAGTGTTTCGGCCAGCGTTACCGATTTCAGTGGCAGGTACTGCTGGCGGTTGATCGGGACGGTGAGTTTCTCGAACGGGCGCCAGTGTCCCGGGATGAAGTCGATTATCCCCACACGGGCGGGATACTGTCCCGATACGATGCTCGCTCGCGTCGGTGAGCATACCGGGCAGGCGGCGTAAGCGTCGGTGAACCGCATACCCTGGGCGGCAAGGCGGTCGATGTTGGGAGTCTCGTTGAACTTGTTCCCGTAGCACCCGACGTCAGACCAGCCAAGATCGTCGATCAGGAAGAACACGAAGTTAGGCTTGCGCGCGGCGGTCTTGGCCTTTGCGCCAGATTCGATCGCCAGCGCAAGAGCGCCGGCGCCAATCGCCTTGAGAAACTCTCGCCTGTTTTTCATAGCGTCAATTACTCGACCGAAGGCATCACCAGCCCGCCTCGGGCCTGTTTTTCGGTCTCCAGGTATGCGCCGTAGAAGTTCGTGTTGCAGTCGATCCACAGCGTGATGCGGTAAAGCTCTTCGGGGGTGAGTTTCAGGTCGTGGTGCCCTTTGGGGCCGGTCAGGTGCGCCAGCAGCCTGGAGGCCTTGGCGCCGATCTTGCCCGGAACCGAACGAGAGTTACCGTTCTTGAAGAGCGCTCCGTTTCCGCCCGACTTGCCCCATCCGTATTTGTGGAGCGTCTCGAACGCCTTGGACCAACCGCCTCGCCCGAACTGCTTGCCGGAAAGGTTGGGAGCCTTTTTCTTCGCATTCTTCACGTGGCATGGGAGGCACTTCTTGTCGATCACGGGCTGGACAAGGCGAGGGAACGTCAGCGGGAACGAACCTTCGACGTCAGGCTTGATCTTCGACGGAGGCCGCTTCAACGCCTGAGCCACCGTCATCTTTCTCTTCGCGCCGGACATGCGCAGCTTGGGCTCGTGGCAGCCCTGGCAGGCGAGCTGTTCGCTTTCGTGAACGTAGGTGTTTGACTTCATCGACTGGATGGCCTGTCCCTGGGCATCGAGGGCCTGGAAGTAGATCGGAACACCGACCGGGGCTTCGAAGTATACGCTTCCGTCGGACTCGACGGGCACGGTCCCCAGCACACCGCGAGCCAGCGACTGTGCGGCAAGTCCGATCGCCGGTTGATTGGCGTTGTGGGTGGCCTTGGGGAACAGTTGCACAATACGCATGGAAGTCACTTTCGCCCCTTCAGGCCACTTGAAATCGCTGTCGTAAATGTTCATCACCGAAATAGTGGCCGGACGCTTGGGCATCAGGGCCTTGTCCTCGACCGCCTGGGTAGTCATTGACGGAATGATCCTCGGTTTGGTTCGCGGACGAAGCGGGATCGGGTCGAGGCACGGTACGCTCGGATCGCGATAGAGTATCTCCCTGTTACCGAAGCTGTCCATCAGGCACAGCGCGTAATGCCTCTGTCCCGGATCGTAGACGCACAGGTAGTAGTCTTCGCTGAGAGGCCAGGGCTGGCCGTAAACTTCACCGCCGTTGTTCCTGCCTCTGCCCAGGGCAATACCGGGGATCTTCTCGGATTCAGTGAGTTGCACGTCGGGCGTGATTCGTTTGAGCTGGCTCATGGCGTTGTCGTCCGGGATCTGGTGGTCGATGAGCACCATCGATCCGTAGTTCTGCCCGTGGTGCGGCGCCGAGACGCCGATGTAACGGTGCGATCCGGGGATGGCGCGGTTCGCCAACTCCATCCACGGGCGCATTTCGCGCCTGATGGGATAGTTTCCGTGGTAGCTTCTGGCGTCGCGCCCGTCAGGATACGTCACCCATATATGGTGGGCGATGTCGCTGTCGCGGTCCACATAGTCCCATCGCGAATAGACGATCATCCCGTTGTTGTCGACGCTGGGATGCCACTCGTTGGTCTCGTGATAGCTGATGGGGATAATGTCGCTCCCGTCGTCCCTCATCGTGTGGAGCGTGTAGGTCGGCACGGGGCGCCCGTGACATCGCCCGAACCCGCCGCGGCGTTCGGAAATAAACACTATCCTCCCGCTCGGCAGGAAGCACGGGTCGAAATCGTTGGTCTTCCCGTCGGTCAGTTGCGTCAGGTTGACCGGCTTGCCGGGTGCTATGTTGGCTTTGAATATGTGATACGTGCTCTGCTCGGACCACTTGTACTTCGTGTTGAGAGCCTCGGTCCACGCGAACAGGATGGTCTTTGCGTCGTAGCTCAACTCGAGCGACATGTGCGAACCTTCGGCCAGGGTCTTGCCCTTGAGGCGCCCGTTCCGGATCTTCTCTCCCTTCAGAAGGTCGCGAGCGACAGGCTTGTCGCTGAAGGCGTTTTCAAGGACGTAGATGCTCCCGCCCTTCCTGGCGTGAAAACCGAAGTACTGGTCGCACATGTGCCCGTGCGTCTTGTGGTGCGTGGCGAAAATGATCTTGTCGAAATTGACCAGGGGATTCGAAAACGCGATCTGTCTGCGGACCTTGCAGATCTCGGCGAACAGTTTCTTGCGTGCGTCCGCGTCGTCAACCGGAACCTGGGCGGCCTGCGTTTTGAATCCCGCCAACTGCGCAGAGTGTTTCGACAGGTCCGGGGCGTCTTTCATCTTCTTGATATCTTCGAGAAGCGCCGCAGTTCTCCTCAGGACCACGTCTACCGGGTCGCGGTCTTCCATAAACAGGAGAGCAGGCTTGCGGAACACTTCCGCCGCCAGGCGGTCGTAATGATCTCCGCCGGCTTTGCGAACCCTGAGACGACCGGCGATCAGACCGAATTCATCGTCCAGGGAACCGCCCGGCGCACGCGAGTGCGATCGGGAGCGGGAAGCGGATTTGCGGGCCTTGGAGAGAGTCGGAAGCTTCGTTTTGCCCGCCTCGATCTTACCGGCGACCACAACCGCTCCCCACTTGCCCGCCGAGCCGATAGCAAACTTCTGACCGTTCGTAAAATCACACTGGAAAACCGTCCAGGAGTTGCTTCCATTGGCGTCGCCGCCGGTCATCTTACCGGCCTCTTTCCACTCACCGGGCGCCTTGAGACTGGCCGGGGTCAGACCGTCGGTCAGGCAGACGTACATTCGCCCGCCGACCTTGACGGAACCCGAAACGCTCACGGACTCCTTGTGCGGGTGCGAGATGTAATTGAGACCCTGGAGACATTTGGGGACTTTCGTGAAAGCGTAATCGCGATTGGAGTTGACCAGCGCCCGTTCACCCATCTTTCCGGCGGCCAGTTTCTTGTTGCCCTGCACGGTGATTTCAGCGTGCGAGCAGGCGACTTCGGCCTGCACAAACAGCAACGGGGCAAGCCCCAGCAGTACGGCCGATATGACGATCAGTTTCCACTGGTTAATCCTGAGATAACTCATGCATGACTCTCCTGGTAGGTTCGGTTCGCATAATAACAAGCGTATTATACTCCTATCATAACGTTTATTGAAACCTATTCCTTGCCTGTTACTGTAATATCGCCCGTTCTGGGAATACAGAATAGGGAATACGGAGTCTTGCGAAACGTTACACTATGCGTATGATGCACGGACTGTCGAAAGACGAATAAACAACCGTAGCCCATTCGGACTGCACTGCACAAGGAGACTCACCCATGAAGCGTATCGTATTATCTCTGATCGCCGCAATCACGCTGACCTCGACCATCACCAGTATCTCCATGGCGGCCCCCAAAAAGGCTCCCGCCGCCCCGCCGAAACCGCCGGTCCTGGACCCGTCCAAAGTGGACAAATACACCGGCGAATATGCCGGCGAGTTTGTGGTCGACGGGAAGAAAGGCGAAGGGCTCGCCCAGGTCATCGCCGAAGGCAAAGGGCAATACCGCGCCGTGCTGATGCGCGGTCTGTGGAAAACCGCCAAGGACGCCAGGCAGGTTCGCATCGAACTGACCGGAAAAGTCGACGCCGACGGGAACGTTCCGCTGGAAGGCAAGGGGTGGAAAGGCACGCTGATCGGGCGTAAAACTCTTGTCGCCAAAGCGGACAAAGGCTCGTTCGATGGCAAGTGGACCGTCCGCAAGAGCCCCACGCTCGCCGCCAAACCGCCCAAGGGCGCCATCGTCCTCCTGCCGTTTGAGCCCGCCAAAGAGCCCAATATGGACGAATGGGCCAACAAGAAATGGATCCCCCTGACCAACGGCGCGATGCGGGTCGGGCGAGGATCGAACTTCACCAACCGAAAGTTCGGATCGGTCACACTGCACATCGAGTTCCGCTGCCCCTACGAACCGACCAGGCGCGGACAGGGACGCGGAAACAGCGGCGTGTATCTCCAGAAACGCTACGAAGTGCAGGTGCTCGAATCGTTCGGGCTGGCGAGCAAGTCAAACGATTGCGGTTCAATCTACAAAGTGGCGAACACCAAAATCAACGCCTGCCTGCCCCCGCTGCAGTGGCAGACGTACGACATAGAATTCAGCAACGCGGTGATCGGACCCGACGGGAAAGCCAAGACCCCTCCGATGATGTCCGTCAAGCACAATGGTATCGAGACGCACAAAGACCAGGTGCTGCCCGGAAAGACAACCGCAGCGGCCGCCAGCGGACTGACCGTCAAGGACTCGCTGATGCTGCAGGACCACGGTAACAAGGTCGAGTATCGGAACATCTGGATCGTGGAAAAATGACGCATCCGGTGAAAACCGGCAAATAGAATACCGCCGCACGAGGAGAACTATCATGATTCGCAGAATACGCCTGTCCGTGATGTTCCTTATTCTCACTGCCGCTTCGATGAATGTCTGTCTCAGCGCCGATAAGACCGCGGATGGATGGCCCGGATGGCGAGGGGCTAATCGTGACGGCAAATCAAGCGACTCCGGGCTGCTGAAAAGCTGGCCCGAAGACGGGCCCGGGCGGCTCTGGTCGCTGTCGGGCATAGGCACCGGTTACTCCAGCGTGTCGGCAGGCGGCGGGATGATCTATACCGCCGGGCACAAGGGCGGGCAGTTGTATCTGACGGCGGTCGGTATGGACGGTAAGGTCAAGTGGAGCAAGGGTGTAACGTCCGCCACCGGTAAGGGGCCCAAAGGGGCTCGCGCCACACCCACCTACGATGGCGGTAATTTGTACATGGAGTCGGGCGACGGCGTCGTCGGGTGCTACGACGCAAAGACCGGCAGGCAGAAATGGACGCATGAATTCAAGGAGTTCGGCGGGCGCACGCCGGGATGGGCGTTCTCCGAATCGGTGCTGATCGTCGGTAATCTGGCGATAGTCAGCCCCGGTGGCACGAACTTCATGGTCGCGTTCAACAAAACCACCGGCGCGGTGGTTTGGAAGTCGGGGCAGTACGGTTCGGCGCACTATTGTTCGCCGATCTACGTGGTCTACCTCGACGTCCCGATGATCATCAACGGAGGCCGCAACGGACTGATCGGCGTCAGCGCAAAGACCGGAAAGATTCTCTGGACGCAGGATTTCGCCACGGGCAACACCGCCAACTGCCCCACACCGGCGTTCTCGGACGGATATGTGTTCTGGTCGGTCGGTTACGGTAAGGGTGCAATCTGCGTGAAACTGTCGGTCTCGGGTACTCGCGTGTCAGCCGCCACCGCATGGAAAACCCGCGACATGGTCTGTCACCACGGCGGATACGTTATCCTTGACGGATATATTTACGGTAATCACAGCGGAGGATGGACCTGCCTGGACCTCAAGACCGGACGCAAGCAATGGTACGAGCGAGGTGTGGGCAAAGGTTCGCTATGCTACGCCGACGGTATGCTGTATACATTCGGTGAAAAGGGCGGAAAAGCCGGTCTGGCCGCGGTATCGCCAAAGGGCTTCGAGCTTACGGGCACGGTCTCAGTCAGAGGAAGCGGACCAAGCTGGGCTCATCCGGTGGTCACCGGCGGAAGGCTCTACCTGCGATACGACGACAACCTCTACTGCTTCGATGTAAAGGACCCGGCGAAATTTGTCGCAAAACTCCCCGTCGCCATCAAAACGCTGACAACGAAAGACCCAATTGTCAGAACCAAACCCAAGCCCCCAGCCGCCACCGACGCCAATACAAAAGCTGCAAGGCAACTCAAACTGGCCGAAGCATATCTCATCGCCGGTCTGAAAGCCAAAGCCGCAGACATACTGAAGAAACTCGTCGCCGATTTCCCGAACACCAAAGCCGCCAAGGCGGCAACAAAGAAACTCCAGGAACTCACCGGCGGAAAATAAGCTTTGACTGCCGAAGCAACACACGCGATCGGTAGAACAGTGTGGAGAAAACCGAACAGTTCAGGCGTCTGCCCGCAAAACACCGGCCAGACCGGACCGCTCGGATGTCGAGGCGTTTTGGAACTATGCGGCCGGAACAATAACGCCTTGCTGAACGCAAACGAATCGGCCGCGGGAGCGTAACACCATGAAGACCATGAAGATCCTCGTACTTGCGGCAGTTCTGACGGGGCTGGCCGGTGGAGCACTGGCCGCTAAGGACGGCAACAAAGGGCGACGCAGGGGAAGGAAACCCCAAGAGAGTCTCCTGGAGGAGCTTGTCCGCGAATGCAAACTCACCGACAAGCAGCAAACCGCCGTTAAGGAGAAGATCAAGGCCCGCGACGCCGCACTGGCGGCCTGGGATAAAACCAACGCCGAGAAAGTCCAAGCCGCCGAAACCGCCGCCAAAGACGCCCGCGGCAAGCAGGACGCCGATGCAAAGAAAACTACCGGCGCCCAACTCCGAGAGTTGAAGAACGCGCGCAATGAGGCGGGCGCCCAAACAACCGCCGCTGTCATGGCGGTGCTGACGCCCAAGCAGAAGACCGACTGGGATACCTACCAACTCTACAAGTCCACCATCGCCCGCTACCGCAAAGCCGAACTGACCGAAGAGCAACTGGCCAGGGTCAAGCTCGCCTGCGCCGCGGCCGCAAAAGAGATCGGCGAACTCGACGACAGCGACTCCAAATACAAGAAGGTCGCAGGCCAGATCAACAAGCAGCTCCGGTGGGCCATCGACGTGCTCGTACTGACACCCCCGCAGCGCGAAGCTCTCGCCAGGAAACCAGCGCCAAAGAAGTAAGGAGATAGCTATCAGCTTTTAGCTATCAGCTAACGGCAACAGCAACAGCGACGACTAACCGCGAACGGCAACAGTTTTTGGTCATTGGTTGTTAGTCGTTGGTCGTTGGCTGATAGCTGATAGCTAAAAGCTGATAGCTGATAGCTAAAAGCTGATAGCTGCCGTCTCACGGCCGCCATGCTTTGGGATGCAAACGCGGGCTGATTTCCAGTGGTGTGGCGGTCTTTACCGATCCGTCAGACAGCAGGTAGTTGACCTTGTCGAAGTGCCGGGCGCTCTGCAGCAGCAGTCCCTCTGACTCCAGCGGAATGTCGACGTCGACCATCGACTCCTGGTAGTCCACCAGCACTATGCAACCGCCGCCCGTTGAATATTGGAACGCGTAGGTGTTGATTCCGTAATTGGTCAACCTCTCGCCCCAGTTTGCCAGGGTGAACGACTGTCCGCGAGCGTCCTGCATCCTTCCGTTTCCGGTAAGAGAGGGCTCACCGTTATACCATATCTGGTTCATGTTGGGGCACGTGTTGATACGATCGGGCCAACCGGGACCATGATTGGGTCCCCATGCAGGCACGCACCCGACCGTGTCTTCTCTCAGATCCTTGAAGATATATATCCGACCCGAATCGTAAATGCGTCCACTGCCGTCAGAGTCAACCCAGCCATTGAAGTTCATCAGCGCGTACTGCCCGTTGCTGTTCGTATCGTCCTGCATCATGTACTCGGTGTAAGGCCCTTGCGAGTTGCGCCCACGCCTGGATTTGTAGCAGTTGCCATCTCCTATCGTGTCCAGCGGGTAATGCCCGTTCGGGCTGACGTATTCGACAGTCACCAACGACCCTGATACGGAAGACTGCTTGACCTCATCCTCGGGACATTGGAACAACTCAAGCTCCGTCACAACGTTGTTGGGAACGCTCGGCCACATCAGGCCCGTTGGATATAAACCGGCCGAATCCTTAGCCCCGGTGGAAAGGACACCCTCGCCGGATGTCGCGGTATCGCTGGCCAGAACGAAGCCTTGCCAGAGGCGATTGAGATTATTGCGACACTGCGTGGCGCGGTATATGGACATCACGGGGGTGAACGAGGGAATCAGCAGTACCGCCAGGAGTGCGATCAGCACGACCACCACAAGCAATTCGATCAATGTAAATGCGCCGCGTCTCATGAGTAATTCCTCGAACGACTCTACCGCATGCCTCTCCGCTCAGGGTGCCAGTCTTTGCCCAGGATATCCTGCGGACGCATGACCAACTTCGCACCCGCGGCGGCGTAAGCATCTCGCACTCGCCAACTCTGCTTCCACCGTTGGATCAGGTCGCGCCAACCGGGACCGTCCTTGGGATCGCGGTCCCTGGATATCCTGACCCCAAACTTCCGCAGCAGGCCTTTCATCGCGATCAGCTTGGTCTCCCTGCTGGCGCCGTGCTCCGCCCGGTCCAGAAGCGCAACGATCGCTTTGGGATCGTCGCATCTGACCAGCCCGCGAAGAGCGGCCTGGCGAACCTTCTCCTCGGGCTCTTTCTTGACTATTTCGATCAGATCGGCGGTCGCGGTATTGTCGGCGTACAGGCCCATAACGTCAACCGCAATCGCCCGGACACCGGCGTTGGCGTCTTTAGTGCTCTTGCGGACAACTTCGCGGTGCTCAGGTTTCAGAAAGTGCGACAGACCCGCCAGCGCCTCGCGCCGAACTTTCGGCGACGGATCGGAAGCGGCCCGTGACAACATCTCGCCCGCACCCGGGGAACGATTGACCGCAATCTCACGAATCGCGTCGATACGCTGTGAAGGATCCCCGCTGGATACGTCGGGCGAACCGGCGGGAAGATACCTGACGGCGATCAGCGCGATAAGAACCACCGCCACCACAACTGCCGCTACAGCCTTTCCGGAAATCCCATACATTGTCACCACAACTCACAATGAAAACTGTACAGCAGGACACCCCCGTAAACCCTGCCGCCATACTCACATTTCATTTTAGACTTATCCTGCAGCCGGTTCAATCAGAAAACGCCTTTCTCTATATCGGGAATCCGGGACCAGTATTAAAGGAAATAGTTCAACAGCGTATCGGAACCGACGCGTGTTTCGGTCGCGTCTGGCAGCGAGAAGCGTCCGGCCAGTTTGGCGATATCTAAGGCGGGCAGCGCCTGGGAAGCTGCCTGGCGGCCCGCGGTTTGCGGCGAGACGAATACGAGCAGCTCATCGGCCAGACCGGATTCAATGAAGTTCGACAACACTCTGGCGCCGCCTTCGACCAGGAGGTTCGTGTATTGTCGGCGGCCTAGTTCGTCCAGGAGCGCCGCGATATCCACTCCGGCGTCGCAAGCGGGCAGTTCGAGCAGTTCTGCGCCGGCAGCCGACAAGGCGCCGGCGGCTCGCATCTCGGCACCGGTGATAGTAGCAACGATAACGGGCGTCTCGGCGGCGGTTGCGATCAGTTGGGAATCGGCGGGCAATCGCAGGTGCGAGTCGAGCACGATACGCGTCAAAGGCCCGCGGTCCCTTGGCCTGCCGCTTCGGTCGGTCAACAGCGGATCGTCCGCCAGCACCGTCGAAATACCCACAAGGACCCCGTCGCACCACGAACGTATCTCATGCACGCGCCGGCGCGATTCGGGGCAACTGACCCACCGCCCGCAACCGGGCGCCAGCGCGAGGTATCCGTCGGAAGTTTGCGCCCACTTGCAGATGACCCACGGGCGCTTGGTCTTGCGGAGTTTGCAGTAGGCCCGCAGCAGATGCTCGGCCTGTCGCCCGCGGACGCCCACGTCGACCTGCACGCCGGCGCGGCGGAGCGTCTCGATTCCGCCCCCTGACACTTGCTCATCGGGATCGACCATGGCGAGAACCACGCGGGCGATCCCGGCGGCGATAATCGCGTCGGTGCATGGCGGGGTCTTGCCCTGGTGGCTGCACGGCTCGAGCGTCACGTACATCGTGGCGCCGGTGATATCGACACCGTTCCGCCGCGCCGCGGCGATGGCGTTGACCTCGGCGTGCGGACCCCCGAACCGCTCGTGGTATCCGCGCCCCAGTTCGAGGTCCCCGCGAGCGATCACCGCGCCGACCATCGGGTTGGGCTCGACCGCCCCGCGCCCTGAGGCGGCGATTTCCAGGGCGATATTCATAAAGTGCGCGTCAAAATCTGCCATGGGAGCATTATATAGATATCAGTGCAAATGGCGAGGGCGTGCGGTAGGATGAAAGCGATATGCTACGCAGATTCTGCCTCTACGGATTCGTCAAGAATCAGAAATACTTCGAGCCGTTCCTGTATCTGGCGCTGCTCGACAAGCTCTCGTTCGCCGGCGTGGGAATGCTGATCGGATTTCGCGAACTGTGCGTAGTAGTGATGGAGGTCCCCAGCGGAGCGGTCGCCGACGTGCTCGGGCGGCGGCGGGCAATGATCGTCAGCCACGCCTGCTATATCGCCGCGTTCGTGACGTTCGCCCTGGCCGCCGAAGCGTGGTGGTTGTTCGCCGCGATGTTCCTCTTCAGCATCGGGGAGGCGTTTCGCACTGGCACGCACAAGGCGATGATCTTCGCGTGGTTGGCCCGTGAGGGTCGCAGCGACGAGAAGACCAGCATATACGGACAGACGCGCAGTTGGAGCCAACTCGGTTCGGCGCTGAGCATTGCTATCGGCGCGACCCTGGTGTTCGCCACGCAGCGATACGATATCGTCTTCCTGCTGAGCACCGTGCCCTATGCGATCAACATCGCCAACTTTCTGAGTTATCCCGACGACCTCGACGCCGCGCGGAGCGGCGGCGTCAAACCGGGGCAGATGCTGCAAACAATGGTCCGGGCGGTGCGCCAGGCGCTGGGTAATCGTCCGCTGAGGCGGGCGCTGGCAGAGGCGATGACCTTCAACGGCCTGCATAAATCATCGAAGGACTGGCTTGGCCCGCTGCTGCATGTTGTCGCATTGCAGATCCCGCTCTTTGCTTTCCTGACCGACCGGCGGCGCGAGGCGATTCTCATTGGAGGCGTTTACATAGTGCTGCATATCCTCAGCAGTTACGCCTCGCGGCACGCTAATCTGATTGTGCGGCAGGCCGGATCGACGCGGCGCGGGAGCAGACTGCTTTGGTGGATTAACCTTGCGGTATTCCTGCTGCTCGGCGCCGGGGTTCTCGCGGGGTTCGGGGCGGTCGCCGTCGTCGCATTCGTCGCGCTGGCTGTGCTTCAGAATTTCTGGCGTCCGATCATCGTCGGGCGCGTCGCCGAATACGCGGACGAATCACAGACCGCGACGATACTCAGTATCGAATCGCAGACCAAAACGCTGTTCACCGCAGTGGCCGCTCCGCTGCTGGGGTGGACTATCGGAATGATGAGCCGGGAATTGCGGTTCCTGCCCCTGGCGATTCTCGGTGTCATAATCACAGGCATAATGCTGGCTACAGATAAGAACGATGAACGATCGCCCCCACCCGGACAAAAAAGGGAAACCGCTCGGAAAACCCCGCCTCCAACGACCTGAGTAAACACCAGACACGTCAACCACGCCCGACAGGATTCGAACCTGTAACCCTCGGTTCCGAAGACCGATGCGCTATCCATTGCGCCACGGGCGCGTGGGCAACATTATCACGACGAGTCATCCTACCGTCACCGGACCGTTTTGCAAGCGTTTTGCGTTAGTGAGGTTTCGCCACGCCGTCGGAGGTATTGATTATCCGCTGTCCGTCGGGCCCGAAGGTCACTGACGGGAGGATCTTCCCATTGGCGTCCTTCGGCAGGCGGGATTCCGTGCTCGGGAATTCGTCCTGGCGGTATGCGCGGTTGACTATCGGCGCGGTGGCCATCCGCGGGCGGTAAGGCGACTGGGCGTACACGTCCGTGATCGTCACGTCAGACGGCGGGTAGTTCGATCGCGCGAACATCGGGTCTTTCGGATCGGGATCGGCCATCGCGCGGAGTTCCTGCTCGCCGCGATACGGGCACAGCAGGTCCACCCACATGATCAGCTTCAGCGCGCTGAGCGAATCGACCTTGACCTTGTTGTGCTTACCGCTCATCGCATTGGCGACCAGTTTGGACTTGTACGAAAGCGTCGTCATCGGAGCGATGGTTTTGTATGTCTCAGGCCGCCACGGCAGGGGTTGGGCCAGGATCGTACCTGCCGCCCCGCCGCTGCAATCCCTGACGAAACTGCCCCCCCGCCGCTTCTTACCGAGCACCAGCGTCACGTACGGTTCGGGGAATACGCCCATGTCTTTGCTCGCCCGGAGTGTCATATCGAGCTTTTCGCGTCCCTTGCCCTTGCCCTGGTGACATTTTCCGCAATTCTTGTCGAGTATCGGCTGGATGTCGCGCTCGTATCCGAAGCTGTAGCCCGCGCCCCAGGGATACGCAGTGAGCCTGGATGGGGCGCCCTTCATCGCCGGGCCCGAACGGGCGGTCGGGGCGAGATCCTGGTCTTCATGGCAGCCGACACAACCCCTGACCTCACCGGGCATGACATTGGTGAACGACCGCATGGTCTGCAGCGTGCGATGGTGCTCGTCGAGCAGTTGAAAATGCAGCGACCGGCACGGAGGGGCCTCGAAATAGACCGACCCGTCTTTCTTGATCGGCACGGTTCCCAGAACGTGCTTGACCCCGTCATTCACCGCCAGCGACACCACCGGTCCGACGTGCAGGTGCGGCTGGGCCCGGGGATGGTCGACGTCCTGAAGCTTCTTGCCCAGCGTGGCGGTGTTCCAGTCGAGCTGGATTACCCGGAGGTATTTGGCCTTGTCTTTCAGTATCTTCGGCGCGCCCTGGTAGACGTCGGCGCAGAAGAACACGCCGGGCCTGATCTCGGCGCGGTCCTTCTGGGCGCCCGCCCAGGCGACGCGGTCGGGAATCACCGGCGGGACTTTGCGAGAGCGGATGGGCAGACCGTAGAGGGCATGAAACGCACTTTCGTAGATCAATTCGCGATTCCCGTAGACGTCCATCAGGAAGAGCTTGAATTTGCTCGACCGCCCGCTCGCGCGTGCCGAGACCAGAAACACTTCCTCGCTGAGCGGGTAAGGCGACTTGTAACCTCGGTAGGCGCCCGATGTGTGGTATTTGGCGGTCTCGGGGCGTTCGGCCGGCCCGTTACCCACCTCGCACCACGGGACGTCCCAGGTGACCTTGGTCAGCCCGTCGGGATAGTTGCGCCCCTTCTTTGGATCGACGATCCCGATGCTGCCCCAGTAGACGTTGTGGTGTCCCTGCCCGGAGAACATCGCGCGCCCCGAGCCTGGTATCACACGGGCCTCGACGAGCATGTCCGGCCAGTAGCTCTGATTACCCCAGAACGCGTTTGTGCCCGTACCGTCGGGGTTGACCGTCCACAAGCTCTGGATGCGCATCAGTTCCTTGTCGGTGTATTCCCAGCGAGTGTAGAGAATCTGCCCGTTTGGCATGAGAGCGGGGGTGTATTCCGGCTCGTTTCCGCCGGAGATCAGGTAGATATTCTTCCCGTCGGCGTCGCAGCGGGCGACTACCGTGCTCGGATGCCCCACAGTGCAGCGGGCGTGGCTGGCGCCGCGGTTGGATACGAACACGATGTGCCCCGAGGGCATGTAGATAGGATCGAGGTCGTCGTAGCTGCCCGAAGTCAGTTGCCTGGGGGCGGTGGTCGAAGCGTCCAGCGATGTCTCGTACAGGTGGAATGTCCGATCGCTCTTCGGGCGGAAGCAGAACAGCACTCTCTTACCGTCGAACGACAGGTCGGGGCGCCAGTACCAGCCCGCCGGGAGCTTGTCGGTGAGTTTGCGGAGCTTGCCCGCGGGGCTCAGACCGTCGAGCACCAGCAGGCGGACGCAGTTCAACTGGGCCTGCGGATAGACGCGATGCATCGATTCATGCGGGTACCGCTCGGGAACGTCGACGAACAGCATGCTCGAGAAGTCCACCAGCGGGTCGGCGAACATGATCTTACGCTTTGCCTGGCGAACGGCGAAATAGAGTTCTTCGCAGACCTTCGTATCCACCTTTGCGGGCAGACTGTTGAGTTTCTTCTCCAGTGCGTCGAGCGTCGCGAGGTCGGCGGTCAGTTTCGGAGGCTTGGCGGTTTCGGCGAGCCTTGCGGCGATATCTCTGGCCCATACGATCTCCTGGATCGCTCGTTGGGCCGGCGGCTTGCCTTCGGCCTGGAACAACCATTCGGCGTGGAGTTGGGCTTTGGCCTCTTCGGCGGTCAGGCTGCGGGTCTCGGGTTCAACCGGTCCGGTTCTCGGGGCAGGCGGTAGCGAGGGGGCTTTTGCGAGCGGTTTCTGGCGTCGAATCTGCTCGGAGATATACACATCCTTGCCGCCAATCATTGCGATCCGGGCGTCGGCCCAATCCGCGTGGTCGCCGGTGAATCCCTTGATCGACACGTCGGTTATCAGTTCGAGCTTTCGGGCCTTGGACAGGTCGACCGAGACGGCGAGGGGCTCATCGCCGGGCTTGAGTATCTTCGATCGATACCGCTCCCTGCCGTCGGTCCTGACGATGAAAACAACCGACCCGCCGGCGGCGCGGGTGGGCCCGTTGAGGTCGGCGCCTACCTGGCATTTAAACAATTTGCAGCCCTTGCCCAATTCGATGACGGTCAGGCTGTTGGCGTGCGTGCCCAGCCCGCGTTTAAACGTTTTCGATCCGATCCGCATCGGTTGGGACATGAAGCTCTTGTCCAGTTGGAGAGTCCGGTGGTCCTGGCGGTGTGCGACAACCTTGAACGGCGCGGGGTCCGCTGCATCGGCAGCGATGCTCGCGACAAGGAGCAGACCAAGACAAATGTATCGCAGCATGTCCATTCTCCTCTTTCCAACCGGTTCGCTATAGTATCATACCATAGCATAATCGGCCCGGTTCAACAATTCGGATAATCAATTCAACAGCATCGAACCGGTGCTGCGATGAGTTGTGGTAATTGGCGATGACATAGGGCATGATATTGACAGCGGCGGCGAACATTCTCGGCACAGAAAGGGAATCGGCATGAACCACAAGTTCGGACATGACCTGATACGGCGCTACGAGAGAAAACACATGTGAGACGCATAATGAAAAAATCAGTATTGCCCGCGATCGCGATGTCGTGTCTGATCGGTGCGAGTTTCTGCGCCGATCGACCGGCTTACAGCGTCACCGAAACCGACAACGATATCCGCATCGACACGCCCGGTCTCCATGCCGCCGTCCGAAAGAAGGGATACGTCTCCGGCGTGGCGGCAGGATCGCTGATCGATAAGAAAACCGGCTTCGGCGATCCGGGCTACGGACTGGACATCGCCGACTGGATCATGGAACCCGGAAGCGACAAGGCCTACCGCGACCGCCTGGATAAGGAACTGATCTACAATTACGGTAATGCCTATCACGGGCGGCGGGCGAAGCGGTCCATCGAAGGCCCGCAGATATGCACCAAGGCGCGCGAGCTGAAGCCCGAGATCATTCGCGGAAAGGATTTCGTGGCGATCCGCCAGAAGTATCGCTATCGCACATCCGCTCCGGGCAAGAACGCCGGTTCGACGTGGGCGCAACTGCTGGTCTTCCCCGCGGGCAAGCGGTACTTCCTGTCGATGGACCGGATAGACTCCGTCAACGATTCGCCCGCGATGTTCCTGCGAATCGACATGCCGGGGCACGTCAAGCACAAGAACGGCGACACGTTTGCCAACATTTACCTTAGCTATCACGGGACGATTGGCGCCTCTGAGTTCGCCAAAAACTTCGCACCCGACGAGAAGTTCAACTACCGTCGCGACAGCGTTAAGGAAGTCCCAAAGCGGTTCATCCGCGCGATACAGCTTCGCGACGCCAAGACGGGCAAGAAAGGCCCGTGGCTGGCGGGTATGACGCTCGACCCGTCGGTAGTCCACGAAGCGTGGTGCCACCAGCGCGGGTACATCTGCATGATCCTGGAGTTCGGCGGGCGGCCGATCAAGGCTGGGCAATCGTTCAGCGCAGCGCACATCGTGGGCTACTTCGATTCGATCGAAGAGATGAACAAGGTCTACGACCTCCACAAAGGCCACACCACCCTGACCGCCAGCGACAAAGGCTGGAAGCTAGCCAGGTAACCGCCACAGGCCCGGGCGCATCACCCAAAACCACCGCCCAATTCCGCAAGCAAACCCATAAAGCAGCCTGTCCCCTTTTATTCTTGTTTCAACGACTCATCCTGAGCCCCTCAGCCGCCAAATCCAGTCGCTGAAATATCAAAAAACGACTAAACTGTTATGTTTGCTTCGCAAGGTACTTTCACTTGTGGGCGATCTGGGGCATAATCTTGTGCGTGGGCGAAAACAGGACACAAAAAACGCAAGAAACACATGACCAGCGGCATTTCTTCCGCGGGGCGACGGTTATCGCGGTCTTGACGATGCTGTCGCGAATATGCGGGCTGGTGCGGGAAGCGGCTATCAGTGCACTGGGCGCCACCCAAACGATGGGCGCGTTCCGCGTTGCGTTTTCGATTCCGAATCTCTTTCGGAGACTCTTCGGCGAGGGCGCGGTGGCGGCGGCGTTCGTACCGATATTCACCGAGACCGCCCAAAAGGAAGGTTGGGACAAGGCCCGGGCCGTACTGGCGAATGTCGCGGGCCTGCTGGCTGTGCTGCTGGGCGCTATCGTTGTCATCGGCGAACTTATCCTGCTGGGTGTTCTCATGTTCGCCCCGCAAACCGCACTGGACGCCCAGCACATGGGCCTGACGGTTCAACTGACGATGATCGTCCTGCCGTTTATGCTGACGATCTGCCTGCTTGCGATAGGCTCTGCCGCACTGAACTGCAAAGGACATTTCGCCTACCCCGCCTTCGCACCGATAATGCTGAACCTCTTCCTTATTGCAGCGGCGATGCTGGTCCACTACTTCGATCTGGGCCAAAACCGCGCGGGTCTGCACCTCCTGTGCGTATCGGTTCTGGCGGCCGGGGTGACCCAGCTTGTCGGCGTTATCTGGCTGCTCAAGCGGTTCGACCTGGCTGCGATGCTTACGCTTCGCCCCGTGCTCGCGCCGAGCCGCCAGGTCGCGGCGCTGGCGCTTCCGATGCTCATCCCGCTCGGTATAATGCAGTTCAGCGCGTTTTTCGATCGGATTTACGCCCACATCCTCTCGGGCGGGGTGCTGGGCGCCGGCGTGGTGACCTGGTTCGAAAACGCCAACCGCCTCTACCAGTTTCCCATGGCGATTCTGGGGATATCGCTGGCGACCGCGGTATTCCCGCTGCTGTCCCGCCACGCCGCCGACGACGACCTCGATGGGCTCCGCAACACGGTAAACCGGGCGCTGCGATTGAGCCTGTTCATGGGCATACCGGCCGGTGCGGCGCTGTTCGTACTGGCCGAACCCACGATGGCTTTGATATTCCGCCGGGGCAAATTCCTCACCCCCGACGCCATCCAGGCCGCGTGGATCCTCCGAATGTACTGCCTGGGAATGTGGGCGTACTTCTGCAACCATATCCTGCTGCGGGCGTTCTTCGCGCAGAAAGACACGCGCACGCCCCTTCGGGTCTCTGTGATGCTCGCCGCTTTGAACGTGGCGATGGTGTGCGGACTGGTGTTCACCCCGCTCAAAGGCGGCGCGATGGGCCTGGCGACCGCGATCACCGCGAGCATAAGCACGCTGGTATTCACCCGAATCCTCAGGTTGCGCTGGGGGCGAATCGGCCTGACGAACATCATCTCCTCGCTGGTGAGAATCCTTATCGCCTCGATCGCAATGTGCGCCGCAATCATCGGCACAATGGCTATGATGATGGGACCGCTGGATACCGCAACCAACACCCAGGCCGGGCTGACGCTGCTTGTATGTATTCCGGCGGGGATTATTGTATTCCTGGCGATCGCCTATGCACTAAGATGCACCGAACTCGGTGAACTCTGGGACGCCATAACTCACCGATCCGCAAAGAACGATAAATAAAGCACAAAACAATGGAAACCCAGATACCCCTGCCATCCGAATACACCCGCGCCGAAACCTCCGAACTCTCCAACCGCATCGCCGCACGCAAGGAACAGCTCGGAGCGAAGCTGTGTGTTCTCGGACATCACTACCAGCGCGACGAAGTGATCCGGTTCGCCGACTTCACCGGCGACAGCCTCGAACTCTCGCAACTGGCGGCCGGACAGAGCGGCGCGGAGTTCATCGTCTTCTGCGGAGTTCACTTCATGGCCGAGTCGGCGGATATCCTCTCGAGCCCCGGACAACAAGTCATCCTTCCGAATCTCCACGCCGGTTGCGCGATGGCGGAGATGGCGGACGTTGAAGACGTCGCCGCCGCCATCGAAGAAGTATCCGCCCTGACCGGAGCAGCGGTGATACCGGTCTCGTACGTCAACTCGACGGCCGACATCAAGGCGCTAACCGCACGGGCAGGAGGCGCCTGCTGCACATCGAGCAATGTGCGAAACGTCTTTGAATGGGCTCTGCGCCCCGCCGCCGAGGGCGGCGCCGGAGCGGAAAAAGTATTCTGTATACCCGATCAGCACCTCGGGAGGAATACCGCGATCGCCATGAGCCGCCGAGAGGATGAATGCCGCCTTTACGACCCCCACCTGCCCAACGGCGGACTGAGCGCCACGGACGTCGAACGGGCAACGTTTATACTCTGGAAAGGGCACTGCTACGTCCACCAGCTTTTCCGCCCCGAACACGTTACCGCCGTCCGGAAAGCCCACCGGGATATCCGCGTGATCGTGCATCCCGAATGCCCCCGTGAAGTAGTCGAACTGGCCGACGCGGAGGGCAGCACGTCGCAGATAATCACCGCCATCGAAGCGGCCGAAGCAGGCAGCAAGTGGGCGATAGGCACCGAGTCGAACCTCGTCAATCGCCTCGCCAAACGTCACAAAGACAAGTTCATCTGCGTGCTGAACCAGGCCGGCGCCGCCTGCACCCAGATGTGCCGCATCGACCTGCCCCACCTCCTGTGGGCCCTCGACGGTATCGCGTCGGGACAGATCGTAAACCGCATAACCGTCCCCCCCGAAACCGCCGCGGACGCACGAACAGCACTGCAGCGAATGATCGACATAAAGGCCGTGACTTCGGTTACGAGAAACCTATAGCCAACAGAATGCGAGCGAAAGGAATCCCAATTCTCCGGCAAAGCTTCATAAGCCGTTTTTCGCATAGAGGAAACCTCCAGTTGCGAAGAATAATTGTCATCTTGTCAGGCATCGCAATCATCGCGTTGCTCGCCTTGGTCTTTGGACATGGTGTGTTTTGGGGAACCCGGGGCGCCATTGATGTGGTTTATCCCATCGACGGATCGATCTTTCCTCCGGACCTTGTAGCCCCGACGTTTCTCTGGCGCGACAAAGACTCAGAAGCGAATCACTGGTCCATAGAAGTCGCCGGCGAGCAGGGCAGCGAGCCTCTGCGGTTCTACTGCGAGGGCGATCCCCCTCCGCCGGGCGAAATCGACAAGAGGTGCATTTCCGAAACGAACGAAATATATATACCGTACATCAAGGACGGACCCGTGCATAGTTGGACACCCAACGACAAAACATGGAAGCGCATCCAGCAGCGGTGCGGTGAGTCCGGGGCGACTGTTACGATCGTGGGCTATCGCGACCAGAAACACAATGCCCTCTCCAGAGGGCGGATATCCATTTCCGTATCGAAGGATCCCGTGGGGGCGTCCATCTTCTATCGTGACGTACCGATAATGCCCACGGAAGTTGAACACGATGTTTTCAAGGCCTTGATCAAGGAGGCGCTTCCGCTGATCTCCTGGCGCTTGCGAGATATTTCGAAACCGAAAAGCCGCGTCGTCATGACAGACATGCCAAGCTGCGCCAATTGCCACACGTTTTCCAGCGACGGAAAGATTCTGGGCATGGACGTTGACGGTCCGGATGGCGACAAGGGCGCCTATGCCTTCGCGCCGATAAAAAAGAAGATGGTGATCGAGAACAAGGACCTGATCACCTGGAATTCATTCCAGGATAAATTCGAGGGACACAAGACCATCGGTTTCATGTCCCAGGTTTCACCGGACGGGCGGTATGTCGCCACGACGGTCAATGAGTCCATTCATTTTGTGAATTTCCCGGACTACAAGTTCGTGCAGGTCTTCTATCCGACACGCGGTATCCTGGCGTATTACTCGCGCCGCACCGGGCGGATAGAAGCTCTTAAAGGCGCTGACAACCCCGAGTACGTTCACTGCAATCCGACCTGGAGTCCGGATAATAAGTATCTTGTTTTCGCGCGGGCAAAGGCAAAAACAGCCTATATTGGAGGCGCCGCGCTCGCCAGGTGCGCCAACGACCCCAGGGAACGCCAGATTCAATACGACCTCTATCGAATTCCTTTCAACGACGGGAGGGGAGGGACGCCGGAACCTGTCCCGGGAGCGTCGAAAAACGGCATGAGCAATTCCTTTCCCAGGATATCCCCCGACGGGCGATGGCTCGTGTTCGTCAAGTGCCGCAACGGACTGCTCATGCGCCCCGACAGCCGCCTTTGGATCGTTCCAACCGCCGGCGGACAGGCCAGGGAGATGCGATGCAACACCTCGCTGATGAATTCGTGGCACAGTTTTTCGCCCAACGGCCGATGGATGGTCTTTTCCTCCAAGACTAACACGCCATATACCCAGATGTTCCTCACGCACATCGACAAGCAGGGACGCGACAGCCCCGCCGTCCTGATACCCAACAGCACGGCGGCAAACAGGGCGGTCAACCTGCCCGAGTTCGTCAACATCGCCTCTGACGAACTGATCGATATCGACATACCGGTTGTCGATTGGCGCAGGCCCCTCAACCGCGGAAACGATTTACTTAGAAGGGGCAAGCTCAAAGAGGCTCTCGAACAGTTCAGGGAAGCCCTTCATATTGATCCGAAACAGGCCCAAGCGCACTTCCACGCGGGCCTCGCCCTCGACAAACTGAAGTTTCGCGATGAAGCTGTCAGGCATTACACCAAGACCATTGAACTGAATCCAAAACACGCTCCGGCTTACAACAATTTAGGCATCGTGCTGGGCCGACAGGGAAAATTCGAACAGGCGATAGAGTATTTCCGCAAAGCCATCGCCGCCGATCCGGTGCTTCATTCCGCTCACGGTAATTTGGGAAAGGCCCTGATGCACCTGGGTAAAGTCGATCAGGCCGTTCACCATTTTCGCAGGGCCCTCGAAATCGAACCCACATCCGCCAGCGCCCGCATTAATCTTAAGCATGCATTGCGCAAATGAAGAACATGTAAGCTAAACTTGGCGGGACCGGCGTCTGCGTCTGGCAAGGACGCCCGCGGCTCCAAACACCAGCAGCATAACCGTTGTCGGTTCCGGTACGACTACGTCGGAGGCTACGAAGTCCATGCCCTCGACGTCGCCCAAGCCGGATATCCGGCCAAGAAACGTATTGTTGCCATCTTCCAGCGTCACCAGGGCGAACTTGTCGTTGTAGTCATTAAAGGCGACCATGCGGCCGGCTTCATGGTCCCAGGCCATCGCCTCGAATTTGACCGAACCGCCCATGTTATTGTCAACCACTTCGATGATGTCGGCGGTGGCCGGGTCGACCCGGTAGAGGTGGTCGTCATCGTTGTCGGTAACGTACAGGTTGCCCCAATCGTCAAACGCCATATCCTCACCGCTTTCCACCTTTTCGCCCAGCCCGCTGATCGTGCCGATATCCGTGATCACGGCGCCGGTGTTCGGATTGATGATGAACAGACGGTCGGTAGTGCTGTCGTGGTTGTCGCGGAGCAGGGCGTACAGGACGCCCGCACCGGGGCTGAATGAAAGGCCGGTAATGTTGTCGTTGCTGTCATCGAACCTCACGCCCATCTGCCCGATTACCGTCACGACGTTGGGCCCGGTGGTGCTCGCGGCGTTTGTGTCGAACTTCATCAGCACCGGCTCTTCGATACCGGTCCTGCGAAGGTCATGGTTGCTGGCCATGTATGCCACACCGTCTGAATCGAGACCGACGGCCTCAATGTGCGGGCCGACATCCCTGAGCCTGCCGCCGTAACTGTACTTCAGCTTACCGTACGAGGTAAATCCCGACAACGTGCTGTAACTGTCTAAGGAAAAGAGTTCGCCATCGTTCTCGTCCACGCCCCAGAGCTTCATATCCGCCGAGGCGGTTGCGGTGGAGATCGACACAACCAGCGCGCAGATTAGAAGCAAAACAGCGCGCAAGTGGGGGCGGGTAATGGGTTCATTGGAAGTGCTACGGATTGTCTTTTTTCTGTCGATCACTTTCTGCCTCCTTGGGCTGAAGGACATCCCGGTTCAGGTTGTCTGCATTTGGACCTCAACGCGAGGCACAATGCGACTTCTCAGTCAATTGGACATTACGATTCAAAAACTCCCCGTGCGGCGATGCGCGAATTTTTTTTTCCTCGCTGCTGTGACAGCGCGTGTGGCGGTCTGCTGCAGTGCATCATGGTTGCGAATTCGAATATCGAACAAGGGGTACGGAAGACACCGTGAAGTTGCTATAATGTCGTTCAGAGTTGGAATAGTTTTGAATCCCCGATTAGGACTTATCCGCCATGAATCGCCGATTGACGCTTATGCTGCTTGCGTTTTCACTCATCGTGTCCTTTATCGCCGCCGCCGGCGCCGCGGACCCCGCCTGGTACGCAAAAAAGAGCACCTGGCGCGAAACACTGAAGACTTCGCTATACAACAAAACCAAGGGTATCGCGGCGGAAAAGGCTCGCCCCGTCGCCAGACCGTCCAAAGGCTTCAAACCTTTCGTGACGAAGGCGCTCAAGGGCGGAATGGCGCCGCTGAAAATCTCCGTACCGATCACCGGCGAGAAGGACCTGATCCTCGTGGCGGCCGACGGCGGCGACGGGATCGGTTGCGATCACTCGACATGGGCCGACGCGAAGCTGATCGGCGCGGCGGGCAAGGTCACATGGCTCGATACGATCAGACCGAAGGCGGTCAGTGTCGGATACGGTAATCTCCAAATCAAATCCAACGAAAAACGCCGGCCCGCGATCATCGGAAACCAGAAGTTTCCCCGCTACATCTGGGCTCACGCGGTCAGCACGCTTCACTACGAAATCGGTGGAAAATACGTACGGTTCGAGGCGAGCGTCGGCGTGGACCGGCGAGAACATCGCAACGCGGGCAGCGTCTCCTTCATCGTAACCAACGACCGCAAATCCATACCCAGGGGCGCCAAATCATCTTCCATGGCGCTGACCAGTCCGCTCTGGGGCGCACTGCTGCGGGACTTCCCCGAAAGTCAGGGGCTCATGGTCCTCAACGATTGGCTCAGGCAGGACAGCCTCGGGATCGAAGACGAAGCGGGCAAGTTCAAGGAACCCGCGGCAGCCGCACTGAAAGCGGCGGCCGATACGCTGGCGTACGTAAACAAGTCGGGCCCGCAGACCAAACTCGCCGCAGAACTTGCGTCCCTGACCAGGAAGCACACAGCCGCAACCGATGACCAGTGGCGCGACATCTACATGGTGACCAAACAACTCCGGCGCCGCATTATCCTTTCGCATCCGGCGCTCGACTTCGAAAGAATCCTCATCAACCGCAATCCGCCCACGCTGTACTCTCACAATGGCGACCAGCATCTAGGGCGTCACAGCCGCGTCGGAAAAGGACTGGCGATCCTGACCGGCTGGAAGACCGACAACCTCAAAGCCACGCCCATGCTGAAGGCGGGCAAGCTGCCCGACGGCGCCGTTCGCAACCCCGACCTCCACTACGACGCCGAGAAGGTCGCCTTCGCCTTCTGCGACCACACGCGCCAGGGCCAGAAGCGATACTTCCTCTACGAAGCCGCCATCGACGGCTCGTGGGTGCGCCAATTGACGGGCACGAAACGCGACAAGTTCAACACGTGGGACAATCGCGCCACGGTGATCATCGAGGACAACGACCCGTGCTACCTTCCCGATGACAATCTCGTCTTCATCACCACGCGCTGCCAGTCGTTCGGGCGCTGCCACGGCGGGCGCTACAACCCCGCATGGACCCTTCACCGCTGCGACAAGAACGGCGACAACATCAAGCAGTTGTCGTTCGGCAATGAAAACGAGTACGAACCGTCAGTGCTCAATGACGGGCGGATCGTCTTCACGCGATGGGAATACACCAACCGCCACGAGATGTTCTTCCACATGCTCTGGGCCTGCCGCCCCGACGGAACGAACGTAACGCACTTCTTCGGAAACGACATGCTCCACCCGATGATGATGGTCGAAGCGACCGCCATTCCCGGAACGCATCGCGTGATGACCACCGCCCAGGGACACCACAGCTACAACACCGGAACGACCATCGTTCTCGACACCAACATCGGCGAAAACACCGAAAAGGCGATCACCCACCTGACGCCCGAGACGCCGTATTCCGAATCGCCGGGCGGCGGGTGGCCCAAGCCGCATTACTCTCACCCCCACCCGCTGACCGAGGACCTGTTCCTGGCCTCGAGGGCAAACCACAACGTGCATCCGCAGGGCAGGACGCCCCCGCCGGCCGACCGGGCGATATACCTGGTCGACCCGGCAGGCGGGCGCGAGCTGATCTACGAAGACCCGGACGTCGCGTCGTTTTCGCCGATCCCCATCCGCAAACGCAAGCGCCCGCCGGTCATGCCGACAATGGTCCGACCCGACGCGCCGGACTACGGAACGGTATTCCTCCAGAACGCCTATCTCACCCGAAAGGAAAACGATCCCAAAGGCATCATCAAGCCGGGCATGATCAAGGCTATCCGCGTCATCGCCATCGGCGTCCAACCACGGGCCGGACGTTCCGCATTACATATGCGCGTTCACGTTGAAATCCCCAGGAAAGTTATCGGAACCGTTCCGGTAGACGCAACCGGTTCGGCGTACTTCAAAGTACCGGCGAGAACGTCCCTGCAGGTCCAGACGCTCGACGAAAACGGTATGGCCATCCTCACCGAAAAAAGCCTCTTCTACCTCCAGCCCGGAGAGAACAGGAGCTGCGTCGGATGCCACGAACCCGAAGGGTCCAGCCCGATCGTAAGCGCGATGGCCAAGCTCCGGCGACTCAGGCCAGTGGACCTCAAACCGGCCGCTGGTCCTGCTTACGAAGGCGGATTGAGCTTCATGCGAACCGTCCAACCGGTGCTCGACCGCTACTGCATCAAGTGCCACGGTCTGGGCGAAGGCAAGGACCCCAAGAGCGAGAAGATCAAGCTGATCCACGACGGGCAACTGACCTGGCCGCAATCGTACAAGGAACTGTTCGCACGCGGAGACCACCGCGTCGGCGACAAGGGATACATGCACGGGAACAAGAACCACCAGCCCGAAGACAGGAACATCAGCAAACCGCGCCGATTCTTCGCCTTCAGCAACAAGGTCGCACACATGCTCGTGAAGAATCACGGCAAGTGCAATATGGACAGAGACAGCTACATGCGGATCATCGAGTGGATGGACGTCAACGCGCAGTGCTACGGCGACCTGTTCCCCTACAAACTCGAAGAACGCAGAATCGACGCCAAGGCCATGACCGCACTGCGGGCATACGTCAAGGAACTCTTCGGCGCCAAGATTGCCGCCCAGCCCGACCGCGCACTGATCAATACAGTCCAGATCGACGAATCTCGCATCCTTATGGCGCCCCTGGCGACCCAGACCGGCGGATGGGGCCAGATCCCCGGATACGCCTCGAAAGACGATCCGAAGTACAAGAAGATGGCCGATCTCGTCGACAAGTGCATCGTAAGGAATCGTAACGAGAACACGCGAGGATGGCAGCCCACACTCGACGCCGGCGGTGGAGAGAAATGGGTGATGGAAGATCGGGCGAAACTCATCAGCGGCCTGAAGGGCGCGACGCCCAAGTCGAAATAGGCGACAGCAGCCAATAAAGAGACGCATCCAACAAGGCCCCGAGGCCCATGTGGGGTCAGAGCTTCGTTAGTCTTTAAGGTGATAGAAATACAATAGAACTCTTTGTATTAAATGCGGATAGCGGATGCAAAAGATCTTTTAAGGACTAACGAAGCTCTGACCCCAAGTTTTTCGATTGACGTTGAGATTGGGATTTGTTAGTTTTTCGGGTATGGCTAGACCTCTGAGAATACAGTTTCCTGGCGCCTTGTATCATGTCATGTCGCGGGGCAATGAGAAGCAACCGATCGTTCTTGACGACATCGACCGGGCCAAACGCGTCGATTGGTTGCGGCGGACGGTGGAGATTTACGGGTGGCGGCTTCATGCGTTCGCGCTGATGACGAATCACGATCACCTGTTCGTCGAGACGCCCGAACCGAATCTGTCTGCCGGGATGCAGTATCTCGGCGGCAGCTACACGAGCTATTTCAATTGGCGCTACAAACGCAGCGGGCATCTGTTTCAAGGCCGCTTCAAGGCCCATCTAGTTCAGACCGAGGGTTACTTCCGCGAAGTCAGCCGCTACATCCATCTGAACCCCGTGCGTGCCGGACTCGTCGCCCGCCCGCAAGATTACAACTGGAGCAGCTATCCCGGCTACGCCCAATCGCGGCGGGCCGTGGCGTGGGTCTGCTACGATCGCGTGTTGTCTGAGTTCGGATGCGATCCGGGCGACGCCAGGCGGGCCTATAACCGCTTCGTTCGCCACGGAATAAACACCCCGCCGCCTTCGCCGCTAGCCAAACCGGTCAGCGGATTGCTTGTCGGATCCGAAGCGTTTGTGGCGAAAATGCGTGGGATGCTCCAGAATCGCCCCGACGACGCCTCCCTACCCCAACTGCGCGAAATGCAGTTGCAGTCGCGTCCGGAATTGCAGCGGATAGTCGCCGCAGTCGCCGAGAAATTCGGCAGCGACCCAGCCGACTGGCGTGCGGACAAACGAGTCAACGACGCCAGCCGCGCACTAGCGGCGTACCTCGCCAGACGACGCTTCGGATATTCGGGCAATCAGGTGGCCGAAGCGTTGGGATATCGAAGCGGCAGTTCGGTGTCGAGCGCTGTCGCCCGAATCGATTCAGCAGGTCCAGCACTCAGGAAAACCGCCGAAAAGATCGAACGAGAGCTTATGGGGTCAGAGCTTGGTTAGTCCTTAAGAAGCTGGCGGCTCGATACAAGTCCTTTGTGTGTAGGCCAATAGAGGATACAGACAGACCCTTGAGGACTAACCAAGCTCTGACCCCATAAGCTCATCTACCGACTGCGGCGCAATTGACCGAACGCGATTCCGATCAGACCGCAGAGGCCCCCGCCTACCCCGGCGATCAGGTAGATCAGCGGAGGACCCCACGATGCACCCAGCGACTCGCTGACCAGGAATGCGTTGCCCAAAAGCCCCGTCGCCAGCAGCGAAAGCGACGTGCATCCGACGAACGTCAGGTTGATCAGAGAGAACACGCGCCCGTGCATCGCGTGGGGCACCTTCTCATGGATCAGCGTGGTGCGGCTGATCTGGATGAGCGGTATCCAGATACCGTGGAACGCGTGCGCACATAACAGCAGCGGGAAACTCCGGATCCAGAAGAACGGGATAAACGTCACGCCGTCCATCACCATGCCGATCAGGATCAGCCTGCCCTTGGGCCAGCGCCTCCCCCACCTGGCGACGATGACCGAACCGAGCAGCCAACCGGCGCCCAGCACGGCGTGGAATATCGCGACCTGACGCGCCCCCAGACCGCAGGTCTTGAAAATCAGCAGATTGCTGCCGATGATCGCCGGACCCATGATGAAGAAGTTGTCCACCGCCGTTATGAACAGCAGCCCGCGAAGCAGGCCCGACCGGCGAGCATAACCGAGCGCCTCCCGCACATCATGCCACGTGCCCATCTTCCGGCGGACGCCCGGGCCGCCCCTCCCCGCCGCGATGCCCAGCAGAAGCCCGAACGATACCACGAACGTCGCCCCGTCGACCCAATACAGGTTTACGATACGCGTAATCTCCGGACCGATGTCCCCGCGCGCCAAGGCCGCCTTCGTCGAGGCCTCGTTTATCCCCAGCAACAGGGCGACACCAAGCGATCCGACAATCATCGCCATCTGCGCCGACATCTGAAACCACGCGTTGACGCGAGTAAGCGATCGCCCCTCAGCCAAAAGCGGAAGCAGCGCGTCGCGGGCCGGATTGAACGCCGTGGACACCGTCGCCAGACAAAACGCCACGCACCCAACCAGCGGCCAGGACAGATAACCCCACGTCGCCGCAAAAGGAAGCGTAACGACCAGTACCGCCCGAATGATATCGGCCACCAGCATCAACCGTTTTTTGCGCACGCGGTCGACCAGCGCGCCGGAAAACGGGCCTATCAGCAGGAACGGAAGGAAGTTCAGGAGCATGACGACCCCCGTCTTCATGGCCGCATCCTCGCCGCCGATCAACAGGATAAGAAACGGAAGCGTCACCATGAAGAACGCGTCGCCAACCTGGCTGACAAACTGCCCGATCCAGAGTAATACGAGGTTCTTCATCCAGCCAACTGTCCTTTCGCACGTCCGGACATGATAGGGTTTTGCCTCGATTGGGACAATAAACCAGCGATTTGTTGAGATGCCTTGCGTGCGACATAAAAGGGTGGCGGGTTAGGCAAAGGCCACAACAACGTCTTGAGCCACGGATTCCCGCGGATAGCACGGATGTGTTACGGCAACGGCAACAACAACGGCTTGAGCCACGGAAAACACGGAAAGCACGGATATCCCCGGAATTGCAGGGGTTTACTTCTTCAGCATGATGTCCTTGAACTGGACCTTCATCGGCGGGCCCGGGTGGACTTGCAGGGCGATGATACCGTCTAGGGCGGCTTTGCCCTTCTGGTGGTCGATGGCCTCGCACATCACGACGCCGTTGATCATCAGCGTCATTTTCGGTCCCTTGGCGATGATGCGATACTCGTTCCAGCCGTTGAGCTTGACGCCCTTGAGCAGTTCGCCCGGGTCGCCGATCTTCGTGACCGTCTTCTTGCCCTTTTCGTCGATGACCGTCCGCGTGCCTCGCCCCGCCACCTTGCCGCGAGCGTGAGCGAACACGCATCCGGTCCACGTGCCGGCGGCGTCCATGTCGGCCTGGTATCCGAACGTGTCCCAATCCGGTCGGCGCTGGCTGCGAAACTGGATTCCCGAGTTTCCGCCGACCAGCTTGTACTTCAACCGCAGTTCGAAGTCGCCCGGCTTGCCGCCCTTCCAGATCAGGTAGTTGCACTTCTTGCAGGGCTTCTCGCGCGTGGTCTGCGAGGTGATCGCGCCGTCCTCGACGTACCACCAGTTGGGCTTGGCGTCCCAACCGGTGAGATCCTTACCGTTGAACAACGAGACGAAACCGGCGGTATCGTCTGCTTTCGCCGTTTCGGAAGCGGTCAAACCAAAGGCCTTCAACACCCCTCTTGCCATCATGGCATTACCCAGGGCATTCATATGCACGCCATCGCTTGTCAGTTGCTTTCCCTTCGGCGCGTCTTTCGGGAATTTCTTCAGCGCCTCCCGCATGTCGGTATTGAGATCGGCCAGCAGGCACTTCTTATCCCTGGCCAGTTGCTTCAGGAACGCGTTGTAAGGCAGCAGCTTCTGGTTCAGAGCGTTGGACTGATCTTCCCTGATCATGGTCGAGGTGAGAATCATGACTTTTACTCCCGCGGCCTGGGCGCGGGTTACGATCTCGGTGATGTTATTCTTGTACGGCTCGAGCGCCACGCCTCTGGCGCCGTGCCACACATCGTTCACTCCGCAGCTCAGGGTCATCCAGTCGGGCTTGTGTTTGAGAACGTCTTTTTCCAGGCGCGCCAGCATCTGGTTGGACTTGTGCCCGCTGACGCCCGCGAAAACACCGGTGACCTCCAGGCCCTGCTTATTCAGCGCGCTGAGAACCAGTTGGCAGTAACCTCCCTTTCTGCGCCCGGCGGCCGTGATGGAATCGCCCAGGAAGGCGATCTTCTGCCCCTTGGCCACAGCAATCTTGCCCGACGACTTGTCTTCCGCCTGCAGCGGGAATGATGAACAACAAATCATCAGAACAACGCACGCCAGTACAAAATACTTTGTTTTCACAAGAGACTCCTTTAGTAATTCAGTGGTAACCGTGATGCAGATAAGGGGCTTAATCCTTGAGTATACCCTCTTTTTTCTCCTTTAGGAACCCATTTCAAATATCTGTACAATCGGGGACAGTCGGAGTCGTATTGACTGGCGCTTTACGACTAAACTGGTACTTCGTACATGTCCGTCAATACTTGCAGGATGCGGGATTCCTCGACGAAGCGGAAAAGAAGAAACTCACGGACGGCGTCTACGGCTTTTTTAGCGGGGAAGGGTCACATCCAGGCATCTCCAAGCAGAGTACGGCGCGAGTTTGCATGCACATCCTCTGGGCTTTCTCGTATTACCTACTTGAGAAATTCAAACACTGGAAAGCTACTTATGAAAAAAATCAACAGGCAGTTTAGTCCCGACAAGCCTGCATTGTCACCGTAGTCATTTCTCGTACCAAGCGGACGCATGGAGTCGACTACTGGGGATGGCCTCGTCTATGATCGGATGTTTTGCCACGGCGGGAAGCTTCTGGAAGTGCGTGAGGCAGGTTGTCATGAACTCGCGCCAGTGTTCCTCAGTCATATGATCCGCGGCCAATATAGCAAAGAGGCCTGCTAGATTAACGAAGGCAGACGGTATATGTACGCTCTGGCAACGCTTCCCAAGTGCGTCAGGCTTGACCTCATACCTGAACGATTCAGGCACGTCACTCAACACTTTGTTGCTGTTTTGGACATGGCAAATGGGATGTTTTATCTGAGGAGGAGACTTGTAGTCATAGTGAAGGCTCTCTGTGGGAATGGCCTCCTGTCCGGAAATTTGAAAGTAGTCTACGCATATTTTCGCCTCCGTACATACCCCCTCCTCAACTGATATGGTTTCAATCATCGAGACAAGAATATCTACTTTGTCGTTGCTCCCATCACGCTGAGGCCACTCTTTGAAGTGAAGCGTTTCCTTCGTCTTGACGGTCACGTGTGCGGGATCTCTCATCCCAGTAACAATCTTAAGATTGTTCCTGGCGACCTGATAGCAGTTTCTATTCAACCATAGGGTAGCTTGGTTGAGACAGTTTTCGTAGTCTTGATTGATTTTTCCCATCGTGACCATGGACCGGTATCTCCCTGCTTAATACATGCCGACCAAGGCTGTTATCTGTTCAAACTTATCCTTCTGGATTCGTGCGAGGTCTGCTCCTGAAGGAAACCAGCTGACACCGCCACGAGAGTTCTCAGCACTCACAGGTTTCTGTGTCAACATGCAGTAATAGCCAGCCCGTTCGTTAGTGATCGCATCCTTGCATTCGCTAACAGTAATACCTTTCTTTTCGATGTATTCGCGACCGTCTTTGCATTCGGCCTCTCCGATCATCGAGTCCAACTCAGCACGCCACCACCACGGGCCAAGATTGGCGAAGGGGCCAGCGTACGAGGCATCCTTGAAATGTTCACGCACTTCTGACTCTGCAAAGTCTTTATGGTCAATATTCAGATAGCTCGCGGCGGCAGTTTCGTTAACGAGAATCCCGGGAAAACGGAGAATCGAGAGAAACAGCCAATTCCCCAGGATACGCGGCATTCTCTGGAGCAATTCCTTTGGGCTGTTTGGTTGATCGGGATCATAAAAACTGAGAATCTCACTGAGGAACCCCTGGTCCCCCGACCCATATAATGCTATCCTCGATTCGCTCTCTGGGTGTTCCAGGATCGCGGCCAACGCCGCTGCAGGTGTGCGCCCCTTATCACCCAGCTTTGCATACGCACTCTTGATCAGCTCAAAGCCTTGAAACAGGGCAGCCGCTTGGGTGGCCCATTCTTTGGGACCTGAGCCTTTGAGCGTGATCTCTTCGGAACTCCACTGCCGCAATCCTTGGAACCTGGCGATCTCTTTGTCATCATCACCCGGATGCCTGGAGTATTGACAAAAAGGCAGGCCCTTGCGCATTGCTACCGCAGAAATCGGTGTAGCGGATAGTCCTGGGAGATTCTTGTATCGCCCCAACTCCTTGTCGCACACGATCAGGGCTATCTCTGCTGCACATTGCTGGTCGATCCAGGACGCAATGTGGGGCTCAAAGCTTGCGCCTGTACCAAGTTTATCGGATGAATCGAACGGTATGATCTTTGCCCCGGAACCGCATAGCGATTGTATGTCCTCCACGAGTTCTTGTCGCTCGTTTCCATCATCATCAAAAACCAATATCGCACTCATTACTTCTGTCCCTTATATGGGTATTGCACACGGAAACACGTCCGAAATCCTGGGGGTGGATCGACTAATTCAATACGCCCCTTCACTTCGGTAATTATTCGCTTCACCAGTGTCAAGCCGAGCCCCATACCAGAGCCTAGAGGATTGTAATCCTGGCCGGAAGTCGTTGTAAACAAGGGGTCCCAGATTCTCTTTTGAAGAGCAGGCGGGATACCAACACCGGTGTCAGCTACCTCAAGTATGTGCCACTTCGGTTCGTTCCATGCCTTGATGACAACCCGCGCATCCGGGTCGGCGTCGAGGCCCCCTGTGGCTGCTTTCAGCGCATTGGTGAAGAGGTTCAAGGCTATCCCATTGTAGAGTGCCCGAGGAAGAGGAGGGGACATGACTCCTTCGTCAATTTCAATCTCGACTGAGATGCCTCTATCGACCGAGAACTGCTTGAACTGAGCGGCCACAAGACTGACTGCACCTCTGGAATTGACCGATTCGGGCTGGACGGCACTCTCATGCACCGTACCGATGAAAGCAGCCGAGTAATCCAACTGACCCGCAATCGCAGAATAAGCCTGCTCAGTCTCCGCAACAATCGCCCGCATTTTCTTGTCGCTTTTAGCAACCCGCCGGAGCTTTTCGAGCAGCCGATCCAGTCCATTGAGAACCCGCTGCATTTCGTGAGTCACAAACCCTGCGATAACGCCCAGTAGTCCCATCATCTCCAGTTTGGAACCGGCAACCTGGTAGTATTCCTCAACGTCGTCCAGTTGCTTCGAGAGCGTTGTGAACTGTTCGACAACTGTTTCACGGTCTTGCGCGGACAACCCCGGTACAGTCTTGAGGTAGGCAGCGGCCGTCCGCAAATCGGCGCGGAGTTCTTTCGCTTCTGCCTGCTTCCGTTCTTCCTCGATACGGCGCTGTTCCTGGTGATCTGCGAATGCCAACATCTCCAGACCCGCACGGACCAATTCAAAGAGTTCCTGGAAACCCTCATTGTCAATGAAGCCTTCACGGTCCATGGAAGGCGTGAGGTCCATTGGGCGCCCGGACTCAAGGTCCTGTGAGGATTCAACAAAGACGGCGCCCACCATCTGGTGAAGATTGGGCAGGTACAACATCGGGTTCAGTTTCGGCTTGGATGAGGCCTCGGCGGGCATCGGGTAAAGACTGTCCATAAACCCAACACGCCAATTGCGTTCGTTGTGAGCGCTGTCCCAACTCAATCTCAACCAATCATCCTCTTCAAACCCGTATGGCCGAATACGAAAACCGTGGTCTACGATACCAACACCACTATGTTCCTTGACCCAGGTCCAAGCCTTCCGCCCATCAACTCCAATGTTTTGGAACATGCCTGCCCGACGAGGAAAGTAGCAGATATCTGCGAAGAATCCCTTTGATATGGGGCTCGGATGGCTACGCGTGCGTTGCAACAAGACACGTCCATCCTTGTGACGAATGATGAATTTGGTCTTGTTGGCCTTATGCTCAATCGTGACTCTTGCGTACGCGTTCCGAAGCACAGCAGAGGCCACGTCCTCTTCACCTTCTCCCTCAGTCTCTGGCAAGATAATCTTGAAGCCGGGGTCTTTCTGTGATTTCCCTTGTCGGGTGAATCCGCCCGTATTGAGCCCGGAGTATGGATTGACTATCGAAAGCAAATCTGTACGAATCTTCTTGTTGATCGAAATGTCTTCCGGCTTGCGTAGCTTCTCGATAATCAAGCGCGTCCCTGCTTCACATCCCTTTGGCGCCGGACGCACTTCGTAAGGAATCTTGACCTTATGCAACTGAGAGGCCCTGTCGATCTTCGACCAATCAAAATCGATTGTCAGCAATGTCTTGGTTGAATGCCCGCCAGTAGCGCTGGCTACCGTCTCCAAACGGAGAGATCGGCCAAGAAACCTGACAGCGAAGCGGCCGATACCCTTGGAGCCTGTAACCGTGCGTTTATAGTCGCGTGACTGCCGATCTCTTTGTTTATCAGTAGTTGCGATGTGCATCCAGTTGTTGAGAAACTCCTTCTCTGTCATACCGTGGCCATCGTCGCTGATCTCAACACGATGGCCGTCGAATTTGACATGACATTCCGAGGCATCTGCATCGAATGCGTTCTTGATCAACTCCATCAACGCCACATCCGGCCTAGCAACGAGTCGTTCGCCCAGTTCCTGGAGAAGCCGCCCCTGAGTCTGGAAGGAGGCCGTCGCCGTCTTGACTTCGGCTTTAGGCATCCCGCACCTCCCACTGCGAAAAGCTGTTCAATACCGCGTTGAGTTGGCGGATTTCGACTTTTTTCAGTTGCTTGGCGTGTGGAACAACACGCTTCTCAAAATCGATTCGGGTCAAGTATTCACGCACCCGCGAAAAACCAATATTACTGTCCGAATGAACACCGCACACGGAGCCCACGGCGTGTGCTCCAACGGAGTTCACGAGCACCTTCGGGCCGAACGACGTAAAACCGGTACTGATGAGTAGGCCAGGTACATCAGCCAGAGAAAATCGATACCACAAGTCGCGCAACGTGCAGGTCGTCGTGTTGCGTTGTTTCTTTGGCACATGGTCTAAGTACGCCTGCAAGCGCTCTGAGATGGTGTCCGAATGAGACTTAATCAGCCAGCATCTCTTACCAGCATCGATGAAACGTTTGCGGAACGCCGTGTGCGTCAGATGTGAGAGATCAGGCGGGACCTCACGCAGACTCGTAACACAGGGAAGTACATCCTCATGCTTCAGTCCTGCATGGACGCGTTGGCCCTCGGTAAGGGTGAATACCTTCTGAGTGCCCGGACTCATGCCGCGCATGGCCCACAATCTTCCCCTGTCGTCATAGGGCAGGATCTTACCGCTGGCCCCCGTCACTTGCCCGCACTCCGCGAGATCGCCATTAGCGGCAAGTTGAAAATAGCACCATTGCCCGTCTCGTTTCCTCTTATCGATTACTGAGATCGAAGCCGTTGTAAGCACGCCGTCAAAAACGGGCTCCGTAAATCTGTATGTGTCAACATGCCATTTGTTTGCGTCAATGAATGCACGAAGTGAGCTGGCAGAAGGGCGGGATACCCACTCGTAGGGGACAAGGGCAGACACCAGACCATCAGATCTCGACTTGAGGAGCGCCAGAAAGAGGAAGTAGACGTATAGATTGCACTTTCGGTTCAACTGCTGGCCAGTCTCATCGCCCAACCGTTTTGCGATCAAATCGCGCCACGTTTTGTTGAGATCATGATGCCGCACATACGGAGGATTGCCGATGCAAGCTGCGTAGCCATTGTCGTCATGCACGAAGGCACATTTGTAGTGAATTGCCGCGTTCGACGGCAACTCCGCCAAGGGTCGACGCCCTTTGTCGATTTCCAGCCCTTCATAAGACGCATATCGACCACCGAGTGCAAAACGACCGTCACCGGCTCCCATATCCAGAACACTCGAGAACCGTGTCCGATAACGATGGGTGATACGCCAAAACAGCTTTACGATGTCTAGCGGCGTCGAGACTTGTGATCGCCCCAACTCATAAGCTGTCTTCTGCTTCCTTACCATACTGCCTTTCCGATAACCGACCAAGCGACAGAAACCTGCGGTGCTCTATACGATAGAACAGTACACCGATGGTCGAGGGCAGACTGCTCTTAAATCATTATCGTCCTATCGTCCTGTTCCGCAAGAACCTTGGTAGAATCTGTCGGGTGAGATATGAATGCTGAATTCAAATACCAACGGGGTCCAATCCCGGGGAAGCCTTACTCAATCATTTACCGCCCCAACCAACGACTGTCAGAGGGGACCCGTCTTCGTTCTGGCGTCTTCGCTTGCAGCTTCGTCGTCCCAAGCCGAACTCCATCGTGGCTTACAGCAGCTTTCTTCGTCCCGAACCATAAACGACGTTATTTGATAGTAGTATTGTCGATTGTTGGTGAGCTCTTGGCAAGGGAAAAGACAGCGGCGAATATCCAATATCCAGCAAGGAATTTCCAATGATCAAGTGAACGGAGACGGCGTCGCTCCGCGACATGTCAAAGCGGCGTCGAGTCGCCGCACTCCAAATTACAGCAACGGCCAAACCATCGCCGTGGCCCTTCGACTTCGCTCCCGACAAACCGTAACCACATCCGTGCTATCCGTGGCATCCGTGGCAAAAACATCCGTTGTCGTCGCCGTTGTCGCCCTTCGATCCGCTCCCTTCTAAGCGGCCGGTCGCCGCGGCGGCGGAATTCCGGGAATTACGTTTTCCTTCCGGTTGGATTTAGATCGTAAAGGGTACACGCATCGCGCGGGACCGCATGCGGTTGGCTTCGGCGTCGCCGACAAACTCGGCCTTGCGCATATCGAACGTCACGCTCCGCTTCAATTGCTCGCAGATGTCTACAGCCAGGCAGATGTTCATGGATCGAACCATAACTTCGGGGTTCGCCACGGCGGGTCGGCGCGAGCGGATACAATCGAAGAAATCCCGCACGTGGCTCATGGGGCGTTGTGTGCGTCCGGCGTATTCGGCCAGCACTTTCTTGTAGTCGCGCAATATCTCCGGCGATGAGACATCAGGCCTTGCATACCCGTCGGCAGCGGCGACCCACCCTTCAGGGCCCTCGAACCGCTCGCCACAGGCGCCGTGCCAGTACTTGCACGGTTTCCATACCGACCCGTCGACCCGGAACAGAACCATCTTCACACCATTGGACAGGCGCGTCACCATCGTCTTTCTCGGACCGGCATACTCGAGCTTGATGCTATGCACATCTGTCATGTCGAGTCCGGCGAGGGCCTGGGCTATGGTGTGGGCGCCCCACATCGCGACATTGGTCGCAAAATCGTAAAAGTGATACCACCCTGAGCCATTCACATACCCCGCATTGTAGGGGCGCAAGGGACTTGGCCCGACCCATATATTCCAGTCCACCTCATCCCTGGGCGGTTCCTTTTGTGCCGGCAACCAGTCATGACGGTACCCATCGCGCCAGCGAATGTCCGCGTAAACCGTATGAACCGGCCCCAGGCGTCCGGACCGCGCCGTTTCTATGGCAAAAACGTGATTCGCCTCGCTGAGCCGCTGGGCGCCGGTTTGATAGACCCGCCCATAGCGGCGAGCGGTCTCCACGACCTGCCGGCCTTGGGCCATGGTGAAGCAGGCGGGCTTCTCACAATAGACATCCTTTCCGGCTCGCATCGCCAGGATCGACGCCAGCGCATGCCATCGGTCGCCCGTGGCGATCAACACGGCATCGATATCCGTGCGCTCGGCCAGGAGCTTACGCATATCGATATACTCCGCACAATCCTTGTTGCCATTCTTCTTGTCCACGCGATTCTTGGCCGCCAGGCGGTTGCCTTTTCGAACATCACAGACAGCCACCCACTGCACATCCGGCTCGTTCAACATCCAACGCAAATCGGATGACCCGCGCCCGCCCATGCCGATACCGCCCATGACGATGCGTTCGCTGGGCGCCACAGTTGCGCCGCGCCCCAGGGCCGCGGCCGGCACGTAATACGGCAGCGCCACCGCACCTGCTGTCATGACCCCCCGCGTGAGAAACCGGCGCCGCGTGAGTGCCGTGCTATCGGGATTGCTCATAGGATTTTTCCCTTTCCATTCAACCTTTTTTCAATATGGTTTTTCAGCGAGTCGCCGAAACTTCCTGACGGATAAGAATGTTATTTTCATCGTGTAGACGTCAATATATGCCCTGAGGAGTCATTGTCAACCGGGATTTCCCGTTAACGCCATCATCCCGCATTCCTGAAAGTAGCCCCAAATGTTTCCCGCACCACACCGGCGATATACCGGCGACGAGTATCCGAGGGCCCCGGCGCCGCGTTCGGCGTCGCCGACGACCTGCCCTACCGTCTAAGAACACTGTGTGACAAGCCAAATCCACCGCCTGGGGCTGCCGTATAAGCCCTTCCTGAGACAAGACCTGCCATAGTTTTGGAACCATACGCGGTCATTGACACGCCCGGCGAGAACCGCTCTAATGGCGATCGGGCCCGACCCGGACCCCGCGGAGATGCATCGATGACGCTCAAAGAACTGCTGCTGCTCAACCGCAGTTACCGCCGATTCCACGAGGACCGACCCTGCTGGCGCGACGACGAGGACATGCATCACGTCCCCAAGCGGGCGGGTCGAAGCTCTACCGCAAGAGATTATTGCAGTAAATACGGCAGATGGGTCAGGATGTAACTGGCTGCTGGCACAGGTTTTACACAATCACGGGCGGGGGTGTGACATATCACGACGGCGCGGCGCGGCGGCAAGCCCCGGGGGGGGTGCATGCGTAACATCATGCATGCCAAGCTTTTACGTCAGCACCACGGGGCGATTGCGGAGGTTTATCGAGCTGGCGGAAGGTACACAGTTCTCACAGGTGTGACATATGGCCCGGTCAACGGCACGTTGGATCGAGCGACATCAAAGCGGCCATAAGCTCGTATCATGCAGCACGATAAGTAAACCACCGCCAGACCTTGCACGGTCTGCATATTCGCTCGACGGCGAAGGTGTCGAACTGAAGGTGTGAACCATTTGTGACACCCCCTCCAGAGACGAATCGCTGCACATCGCATCTCGGGGTAATTGCTGGTATGATGGATGGTTCGTCGGACACCCAATTAAAAGACCATGAACGTATACATCGAAACGCTCGGTTGCCAGATGAACCGTCTGGACAGCGAACTGATCACCGGTCAGTTACTCGCCGCCGGTTACGAGATCACCGACGATCTCGAGGCGGCTGACGTGTTCCTGATCAACACGTGCTCGGTGCGCGCACAGGCGGAAAACAAGGTCTACTCCCGCCTTGGCAGGGAGGCGGCGATCAAGCGGCGGCGGATAGTCGGCGTGCTGGGCTGCCTGGCCCAGCGAAGGGGAGCGAGCCTGCTGAAGCGGTATCCGTTTGTGGACATTATCTGCGGACCGGGCCAGTTGCACGCGCTTGGCGAGATGATCCGCCATGCCGCAAAGGGCGAGCGAACGGTCGCCTGCGATCCCGATCGCAGGGACGGACGGGCGGTTTTTGCCAGTGAAGGCAATTCGTCAATCGATTCGCTGGATCACGATCGTAACGCCTCGGTCGGATCGCCCGCCCAGGCGTACGTGCGTATCATGCGCGGCTGCGACAAGTTCTGCACGTACTGCATCGTGCCATTCGTCCGCGGTCCGGAAATCAGCCGCAGCCCCGAGGCGATATACCAGGAGGTCAAGCAGCTCGCCGACGCCGGGCGCGGCGAGATAACCCTGCTCGGGCAGACGGTTAACAGCTACCGTTATTCGGCGGGCGATACGTCAATACGCTTCAGCGACCTGCTCGAACGCCTCGCCGCTATCGGGGGCGTGAGGCGCCTGCGGTTCGTCACCAGCTATCCCACGGACTTCGGCGGCGATATCCTCCAGACCATGCGCGATCTGCCCAACATCTGCCGCTACATCCACTGCCCCCCCCAGAGCGGGTCGGACCGGATCCTCAAGGCGATGAACCGCAAATACACCCGGGCCCAGTACGACAGCTTCATCGATCGCGCCTACGATTATCTGCCCGACGTGACGATCGCCGGCGACTTCATAGTCGGTTTCCCAGGCGAACGGGAGTCCGACCACCAGGCGTCAGCCGATCTGATCAGACGCAGCCGCTTCAAGAACAGCTTCATCTTCAAATACTCCGCCCGCCCCGGAACAGTCGGGGCGAAAACGCTGAAAGACGACGTTCCCTTCGAAGTCAAGAGAGAGCGTAACAGGGAATTGCTGGCGGTCCAGGCTGAGGTGTCGCTCGAACATTTCAGGAGCTTCACGGGGCGCCAGGTCGAATTGCTGGTCGAGGGACCCAGTCCGCTGGCCGGCAAACCGATCAACGTGAGCGACGATCCGAATTGCGTTCAGATGCTCGGGCGGACGAGCGGCGACCACATTACCGTTTTTCAGGGGCCCGAGAGCCTGGCCGGACAGTACGTAAACGCCCGCGTAACGGGTGCGACGGCATTTACGCTTTTTGCCGAATTTTGCGGCGGCGGCGAGCGATCATAACGCCCCCGAAGCTAAGCAGCGCCAGCGTTCCGGGCTCGGGCGTAGGCGTGGCCGCCGGAGAGCCTGCATGCACCCGAACACCCCCGCCCAGCGAGAGTTCTTCGTGAGCGTACAGAATACCGACGACGGTGGCGGCGTTGCCGACACTCAGATCGTCGAATGCATACAACTGGGCGGTAAGTTGGGCGTTCCGACCGACGTTGAGATCGTCCGCACTCGAGATAATAACATCACCGTTGCCAAGCCGCGTGATGATACCGTTCTGGCCCATGTCAAAATCTTCGGCACTGTTGATCACCACGTTGCCGCCGCTCGTGTCAGCGGTTACACGGACGCCGCTGCCCAGCGAGATGTCGGCGAAATTGTACGTACCGGCGGTCAAGGTCAGCGTGGCGTTCGAGCCCACCGACAGATAGCGATAGTTCCCGGCCGCCAGCGTCGAACTACCGTTATTGGCGACCGACACGTTCGTGCCGCCCGAGACAAACGTCGGAACATCCCGCAGCGACCCCTGCCAGTCTTTCGGAGCGCCGGACGCCACATCCGGCGCCAGCGGAGCCGTAGGAGCAGCCGGCGCGCCCTTGGCGGCGGTTCCAGTGACGGTGGCGGATTTGTCTTTCTTGAGGTCGTCTTTATACGTCACATCGCCGTTTACTCTGGCGTTCTTCTTGAGTTCCACATCGTCGCCCGCGTTAACCGGCCCGTTGACGACTGCGCGATCCTCAACCTTGGCGTCACGGGACGCAAAAATTGAACCCGACGCCGCGTCGTCATCGATCGTCACATCCTTGCCATGCAGTTCGCCGGCGGTCGATCGTTTGCCCAGCGTCACCTTGTCGGCGCCGTAGATATTACCGCTCACCACCGAATCCTCGTAGAACTTGATATCGTCGCCCGCGTGGACATCGCCGCTCAGCGTGCTGTCCTTCTTGACGGTGACTTTCTTGCCTGCCAGCACCGATCCGCTGAAAACCGCCCTCTCGCCGATAGAAACGTCCTGGGCGGACCTGATCGTACCGCTGAACGCAAGATCGCTGCCCACCGTCACATCATCGGCGGAGGTAATGTTGCCCGATACCCGCACGCCGGCGCCGATGCTGACGCCCGTGGAACTGTACATGCCGCCAACCACACTGTTATTGCCCACCGTGATCTCGTTACTGTAGCTCGATGATTTGGCGCCGGCATCGATACGCCCGATAGTCACACCGGAGCCCAGGGTGGTGTAGTCGCCCGAAATCGCATTACCATGCACCGTGGAGTTGAGCGAGACTCGAATATCGTCATCGGCAAACAGGTTCCCGTAGATAGTCACGCCAGAACCGAGATCAATATCCGAGGTGAATGAGCCCAGATTACCATAAACTGTAGCGTCTGAACCTATCCCGAGACTCTGTCCGGCAAAGACCCCAAACTGCCCCGGCTGCATAGTAACAACCTCCGCCGACGCCATGGCGCCCAGGGAGGCCAGTGTAACTGCCGTCATAATCAAAAGGTTACGAAACATAATTTCATCTCCAGGCATGACCCGGTCTCGCTGCCGGAAGTCCGGCATGATTGTCATGCCGCCGCCTTCCAGCCGAACTCGGGGCAGGGCTCCATAAAGCCCTCTGTAGGAACACTACGATTCACCATCCCCAAACCAAATAATCGGCGTTTTTTTGTGGTGTGGCGCCGCCCGATGTGGCGGGGAGAGTTGTGCTTGGCCCCCGGAGTCGCAGCGGATACCGCGGCGGTATAACTATCGAACCAACGCGCCAAGCAGATCTGCTGTCCCGATCGGGGCGAAGATCAACCAGGCAATGTTCACGCCGGTCACGAAATCGTACGGCAGCGACATTCTAGGCCAGTACCAGAGATGCAATTTGAGCCATAACCCCCCTTTTCGCGGATCGACGATCACTTCCTTTCCTTCGGTGACGGCCTTGGTGTAGAAGATTCGCCTCAGCACGGTCAGCATGGGCAGCGTCGCCTGCTGGACCAGCAGCGCGGGGAGATTGTTGGCGAACGTTGCGATCAGAATAGCGGCCGACCGCTCACCTCGCTGCCAGTACCCCACGGGGCACGATTCTATGAGGTTCTCGGCGCGGGCCTTGGCGTAGGAGATCATGATTGAATTGAAAAACGACATCATCGCCAACAGCACAAACGTAATGTTTGCCGGCTCCAGCGAGGCATAACCAATTGCGATCCCGGCGTATATGGCAAAGTCGCTGAAACGGTCCAGCGTGCTGTCGAGAAACTCCCCGAACAGAGAAGCCTTCCCGCCGATCCGGGCCGCCGCGCCGTCGAGCATATCGCAGGCCGACGCGACAATCAGCAGCACCGCACCCCACACGAGAAACGAATAGTCCCGCCCGGCGCCCAGGGCATAGCACACACCGGCGCCAGCGGTGACCGCCGCACCCGCCAGCGTCAGCGCGTTGGGCGTGACGCCGGCCTTCACCAGACCGCGCGCAATGGCGTCCCGTGCGGTTGAAAAACCGAAACCTACTCCTCGTCCGATCATGCCGCAAGCCTACCGAATGGGTCCATCGAACGCAATCCCCAACAACCAACGGCAAACGGTAACGACTCGATATCCAACAGCCCCTTCGACTTTGCTCAGGGCAGGCAGCAAGGAATCTCCAAATTTCAAGTAACGGCAACGGCGGCGGGTTAACGGCGCCGTTCATGTGTGTTCCTTGTCTGTCAACGCATGAAATGTCTTATACGCACAACGTATGCGTCAGCCACGGCCTTTAGGACGTCGACGGGACGCGGTTGTTCTGCGATGATTCTGCAGTGGGTCAACAACATCAATGAACGGAAAACGGTTGAAATCAGTGTCCCGAGTGTAGATGGTCTTGATTCCGTGTTCCCGCATGAGAATCGCCATGCGGGCGTCGAAGACCAGGTTGCCTCGTATGTCCGGTATCTCGGCAAATACTTCGGAGGCAACCTTCGGGTGGCGTTCGGTTGCCGTGAGTATGGACAAGTTTGGCGTGGCCAGCAGCGCTTCCAGAAATAACCATGCCTTTGACAGCGGTAGCGGGTCGCGAAAAACGTTCGGGTGGGTTGCCACACGCAGGAATTCATAGACTACGCCCCAGGTCAAATGCCACGGCGACGACTGTTGTCGCCATTCTTCCAGACGAGCCCGGCACGGATCGTGATCGGGAGAATCCCGGTCCACTGCATACAACAAAACGTTTGTATCAACCACAAACACGATCAGCGCTCCATGATTTCGTACAGTGCGTCGCGATTGGCAACGTTGACGCGTGCGCCGCCCGTGCTGAACTCCGGGAGCGGAGGGAGTTGCCCTTTTCGAATACGCGGCTGAAGCATGGTGCGCAGCGCGGCTTCGACCAATTCCGACATGGTCCGGCCCTGTCTTGCCGCCTCGCGCTTCAGTTGGCCCATTGTCACTTCGCTAATGTTAAGCGTTGTCTTCATATGGATAATCATATGACAGGTATGGATGTATGTCAACC
>JADHXQ010000032.1 GCA_016782885.1 Phycisphaerae bacterium
CTTGCGGCGAGAAGCCGACGCTTGGGAAGTAGCACGCGATGCTGCTGGAATCAAGGCGGACTGGCAGTTTAGAACCGATAATGCACGGATCAAATTGAGGAAGCTCTATCCCTCAATTGATAAGTAACAGAGCACTAGAGTGTGGGGGGGGGTTGGCGAAGTCCCGGTCGTATAGTTTCTTGCCCGTTTGGATGGCTTTGCGGTATTTGCGTTCGATCCCGTCGAGATAATCGAACTTTTTGAGGCGTCTCCGGTCGGCTTCGCACGGTACGAAACCTTCCATGTCGCAGCGGGGCGTCTTCTTCAATGCTTCGGCGCCGGTCTTGATTATCGCCAGGGCCTGCTTGTACGCCTGCGAATCCTTTCCGCCCTTGATGCGCGCCAGGCATGGGCTCAGTTCGGGGCGCTCGAATGATATCTGCGCCCGATCGCCACGGCCGTTGGACCGCAAGGCGCCGTAGTTCAGACCGCTCAGGCGGCAGAGCTTTTGCATCTCGCCCGCGGGTATCGGCGAGCGGCCTGACTGGCTGTTGGGGTAGGCGCACGTGTAGTCGCCGTAGTACGGCCCGTTTAGGTCCAGCCAGGTGTTTATTCGCTCGAGATCTTCTTTGCTGAACTTGAGGTCCTTGTGATGTTTGGGTTTGTTCCGGAGGACCTGGGAGAGCTTTGACGGATGCGATCCCCAGGAAAACGCCTGCTGAATTTCGGCCGGTCCGCCGCCCACAAGTTTGACCATCTTTCTCCGCCAAATCCACAGGTCGATGTACGATGCGTTGAAGTACGGGTTACGGTCGCCGGCGAGGATGAGCTTCCTGGCGGCCTCCTTACCGAAATCGTGACACTTGAGGCAGTGCTTGTCGAACACGGGCTGGACCTCAAGCATATAGCTGAAACGCCGGGCCGGACCGTACCAGCCCTTGAGTTTGCTTGGCGCTCGCTTGCCGGCGGCGGTAACGCCCGCCGCGGAGACCGGGTCGGTCGCGAGGCGGTCTTCGTGGCATCCGATGCAGCTTTGGGTCTCGCCGGACTGCACCACCGTACCCGAACGCATCGACTGGACCATCATCTTGTTGGCGTCAAGGGCCTGGAAGAAGATGAACGTGTCTGAAGGGACTTCAAAGTACGCCGACCCGTCCGCCTCGACGGGCACGTCGCCGAATATTTTCTTGGCTGTAAAATCGTGCCAGTTCATCCCCGGCGCCTGGTATCCCTGCCCGTTCCACGAACCGCCCGACCAGGTCTTCTTCGGCGGCGACTCGACTATCCTCAAATACTTGATCGAACCGGGTTTAACGCCTTCCATGTGCGTACCGCGGTAAACGTTCTGGAGGTGGACCAGCCCGCGTGCGCCCTTGAAATTGCGCTGGTCGGGCTTGATCGGAGGGCGTTTGCGTTTGGCGATCGGGATCGGATCGTAGCAACCGCCGGCTTCTGTGTGCAGCATGAATTCATTGCCCTTCAAGTCGATCAGGAACAGCCCGGTCTGGTCGCCTTTACCGAACGTTCGCGAACAGAGGAACTGCTTATCGCTGAGTGGCCAGGGATCTTCGTACTTGGTACGGAAACGGGCGAAAGAATCGCAATCGAACCGCCCGCCTGCACGAATTATATTGATGGCGCCCGCAGGCCAGGTTCGAACCACAGGCTTCTTTCCGTCCATTCCGAGGCGCCGATCGATAATCGCCATCGCCCCGCGAAGTTTGTCGTGGTGCGGTCCGAGGATGCAGAGCATCTGCTGCGTTCCGGGGATGAGATGCTGGTTGAAGACGGCCCCGGGCGAGGCGGTGTTGTTGCCCCAGTAGATCGCCTGGTTAGTACCGTCGGGATTGACCACCCATACGCTGTGTGCGTCGCCGAAGTTACGGTCGACGTATTCCCATCTCGCGTAGAGTATCCGCCCGTCGGGCAGCAAAGCCGGGTGATTATCGAACAGCGTGTTGCGCGTAATGCGGAGAATATTTGAACCGTCCGCATTCATGCGGTGAAGGTTGGATGCATGGTCGCGCGAACACATATTGTACTTCGGGTCGCGGGTGGAGGCGAACACGATCGAATCGTCGCCAAGGTAGATCGGGTCGAAATCGCTGACACCCTTAAGCGAGGTAAGCTGCTTGAGGCCCTTGCCGTCAACGCCGATCTCCCAGATGCGATAGTCTTCAGACTTATTTCGCCGCATGGCGAAAACGATTCTCTTTGCATCAAAATGCACGTCCGGGTCGCGGATGACGCCCTCGCGAGTTTCCAGCAGCGTGGCGACCTTTCCGGTCTTGAAGTCGATCGTCTTCAGCGCCCCGCCGGGTGAGAAGCCGTCGGCGTGCATTCTCCTGCGGTCCCAGTTGAACTCACCGGTGTGGAACAGCGTGTCGATTGCGTGGTAGTGGCTGGAATACTGGCGGCGCGTGACGAACACGATCGGCTGGGCGGTCAGCAGCGGGTAATCGTCGAACTTAACCGTTGACTTGAACGCCTGCGCTGCGACCGGGTCAGTCGGCAGCTTCCTCAGGCAACCAGCCAGTTTGGCGTGCTGAACGATCGTTTTCTCATCCAGCGGATCGGCGTAGATCGCCAGTTCGTCGAACTTGCCGGACCAGCATTCCCAGTCGGGTTTGGCGTTGGGTGCGCCGAGATGGAACGTATGCTTGTCGGCGCTTTTCACCAGCGGAGCCCGCCCGTTTATCGATAGTTTGTTCCCATCCAGGTACGCACCGGCAAATCCTCCACCGCTGTAAACAACCGCCAGGTGATGCCACTGATTCTGCGACAGGAACAGCTTGCCCTTGGCAAAATTCTCGCCTGTGCCGCGTGAGACCACCCATATCTCGTTAAGTTTCGTCAGGCAGACCCCGTGCCGCATCGAATTGGTCTCCCAACCCTTCCGTTGTGCGAAAACAAAGTTCGTCCCGCCTTTGTATCCGCTGTGATTGAGCAGCACCTCGACCGTGCCCGACCCGTCCTTGAACGCGAAGTCCGGAACGTACCCGAACTCGACCAGCGCGGTCTTGGCGGTGAAGTTGATAGCCTTGCCCGCCACGCCGGGGACGAACTTGGCGCCCTTGCCCACAACCTTACCGTGATTCTTCGCGATGCTGTCGACCGCATCTCCGGCGTCAAAGGTGTAGTAGCTGATCAGCGACTTGACGCCGCGGACCGCCTTCTGGTATTCGGCGGGTTTCGCGCCGGCGGCCGCCAGTAACACACCGGTCGAGTGAACCAATAACACCAAACCCGGCAGCATATGCAGAAACAATACTCGCATGAAACTCTCCTGTTTGGGTAGACCCGATATACAGACCGTCATTATCGTCATATGGGCGGGTGGCTTCAAGCCCGGGTGAGCCGGAAGCGTCACTTGCCGCCGTTGAGAATAGCTTTGAATATGTCGCCGCCGAGCTGCCCTCCGCTGGTCGTCACGCTCTTCAGCAGTCCCAGGGCTCCGGTCGGAAGTTTGGTCAGGTCGCTAAACGGTACGGGGGTGATCCCGGGTGCGTCCCTCGTTCCGGTAACGTGCAGGCGGAACACTTCCTTGGCGACCAGGCGCAGAGGATTTATCGCCTTGACGAAATTCAGCAATGCCCCGGCCTGTTTTATCGGAAGGAATATCACATAAAGGTCGACTTTTCCGCCGTCGAGGTCCACGGTCCCGCCCTTCTCGAAGTCCGCCGCCCAGACCGTAGTGGCAAGCTGCCCGGATACAATCGTGGCGGTGGTTCCCGCCAGTTCGAAACAGGATTGGATATCGGCCTTGTCCATCTTGATCTTCATGTGCTCGAACAACGCCGAGAGAATTGGCGTATTCCAGAGGTGCGCATCGTCCAGGAAGAAGGCGGCGCGGCCGGTGATGCTCTCGGGGTCTGCCCCGGATATCGCCACGCGAACCACAATCTTACCCGTTCCCTTTTCCATGATCCTGTCGGGGGCGAGTATCCGCGTAAGGTCCGCCATTTTGACATTCTCGGCGCTTGCCTCCAACTCCAACCGCGAAGGTGCGCCGGACGAGAACACCGCTTTAATGTCGCCCCGCAGCTTCCCGCCGCACAGCGCGCCGGCAATCTCCGCGTTGAACGTTACCGACCGATCGCCCTGGATACCTCCGCCCAGATTCACCACCAGGCCGTCTTCACCAAACACTCCGGTCGCCTTATCGACACTCAACTTTCCGCCCCTCCACTTGATGTCCCTGAAGTCAACGTTCGTCCGCAAGATCGCCCGGGCGAGTTCTACCGGAAGGGTAATCCCGTCCAGCGTCCGATCGGTTTTAGAAACGTTGTTGACCGCGCGCACCGTGACAGCGCCGACGGTCATCTCGGTTTCCTTGAGACCGTTGATGATCTCCGCGATGTCGGATGGAGCGCCCGGCGACTCGCCCCGCTTGAGCGGAACGGCGCACTTACCGTCGACGAGTTGCGCCGACACGTTGACAGCATCAACCCTGACGGACCGGAGACGCGGGACAAATCCATCCCACACCACATCGACGCGGACTTCAGGGACGTTCACCCATTTCCTGTCGAGATTATCGCGAAGAGTAACGCCCCGGACGTAAGACGGTCCGAAGACGTTGACGTCCACATCGTCGATCTCGACCGTCCCGAACCACACATCGTCCAGATGGGCCCCGGCCATACCGCGGACAACGGACGGGACTACCCATATCTTGGCGACCCAGACCAGGACCACCACCCCCACCAGCAGGCAGCCCGCCACCCGCCCAAGCCGCACAAACCAGTTTTTCTTCTTGTCGCTCATGAAACATCCACAAGAGGCTTGTCGCCCCGGATCAAAGATATACAATCAATACCATGAACACGACACGCTTGTCAGCCGTATTTCTTGCAGCCGCCATATCTCTGGCAGGATGCCGCGGGCGACAACCGGCCGGTGAATTCCAGCCAATCACACTCGACACGACCGATGTGGCTGGAAAGGTGGATTATAGCGGTTTGGCGGCGGTTCTTAAAGCCGGTGTCGGCCCGGGCGGAAAACTATTGCCCGAAAAACTCAAAGCCAACGCCAAAATACTGGAAGGCCAGTTGATGCTGATGACGGTGGCTGGTCCGAAGACCAGGGCGGACCTGTTCAAGAGCGAACATTCAAAACTCAACTACTGGTACAACGCGCGGTCGGCGTGGTCTCTGAGACTCATGCTGACCTTCGGCCGCGAGCGCCTCGAAGACGAGAGCAAAGTCGCAAAGACCGGCGAGGGAAAAACCCGCGAACCCGCGAGATGGGAGATCGCAGACGACGGCGTGTCGATCGAAGAATTCAGCAACAGGTCTTTCCCGATAGACGGCCGGTCAATGACGCTGTCGCTCATGGATTCGCTGATCGTCGAGGAATTCGGATTCAAGGCGGTCATCGGCGCGCCGTGCGTCTCGCCGAGGCGGGCTGTGATACCGACAAAACCGTTCGAGGCAAACGATGCAGCGAAATTGATCGACGAGCGTTTCAACGAATTCATAGATGACGAGAATCGGTTTGTGGTTGATGTGGCGTCGCGGCGAATCCTCGTACCGCCGGTACTGTGGCAATTCGCTGAGCGGTTGATGGCAGACCACCAGCAGAAATACCGGGTAACCGGGGCGAACTTCACAACCGCCCTGCTGCCCCACGTGCGTCTCTCGGCCCACCGGCGTCTTCAGGACGCGGTGGGTTACAAGTGCGTCGGGGCCCCTGAGCCCAAAGTACCGCTGATCGTCAAACGCGCCGAAGATTGATCTCCGCGCTACTTCCTGCCCCGGCGCCCCGGGGTTTTCCGGACGGTCGCGGCGGCTTTTTTCTTCTTCTTTTTCTTGGCCTGGGGCGCCAGAAGTCTCTTGGCCTTCTTTATGTCCGCGACCTTGAACACGGCGGTGGTTTTTCCGCCGGTAGCCCCACCGGTGCAATACGCATAAGATATGTTGATGTGCGCGTTGGCCAGGATGGTCGCTACGCGGGCGAATGCACCGGGGCTGTTGTCCAGTTCCATAACCATCACGTCGGATTCAGCCCATTCATCGTGACTCTTACCGAGCACTTTGCGGGCGCCGGGCGCATTGTCGGTAACAAGCCGCAGCACACCGTGCTCGACTGAGTCCATGAGCGTCAGTGCCGACACGTTAACCTTCGCCTTGGCCAGGGCGCCCGCAACAACGGCCAGAACGCCCGGCTTGTTAACCAGGAACACCGAGAACTGCGTTTCAATATGCATATGAGCGTCCTTTCTGAACACGTACGCCTGATATTTATATTATACAGTCAGAAGCCCGGACTTACCAAGCGATATCGGATATCGGCCTCAGGGCTGGGCGATGGATTGATCTTCGAGGCGCAAGACTTCCGGCTGTCTGGCGTAGATCGGTGTCAGCTTGCTGTAATCGGTGTATTTTTCATCTCCATCTCTCGCCATCTGCCTCCCCGCGTGCCAGACGGCTTGGGCGGTGGGAAAGTGAAGTTCTTGGGGAGCTATCGATATTCCCTCGCCCGCGAGGTCGTGATACGCCAATCCCTCCCCGGTCAGTGTGATCGGGCGCCGCAGGCCGGCGAGGAACTCGGCGGTATCGACAAGCCGAGGGCGGCCTTGCGGGACGATCAGCCCCGCGGCCCGGGCGAACATACTTACGTATACGCGGGCATCTCGCCCGTCGAGCACAACTGCCAGGCTCTCCCACGTCAGGTCCGCGGATCGCAGGGCGACCGCGCGGGGTGTCGGAACGGACAGGCATCGCAGAGAACTCAACATCTGCCCCATCGTGCGCGCAACGGTCAGACCCACGCGCAGACCGGTAAAGCTCCCCGGACCGGATGAAACGTACAATTCGTCAACATCCGCCGGGCGCAGAGAAGCACTATCGAGCAGTTCGGCGAGCCGGGGGACCAGTTGCACTGCATGGCGACAAGACGCGTCAAAGTCGATCGCGCCGATGAGTTCGTCGCCCCGCCCCAGAGCGACGCCGCCTGTGCGGCACGAGGTCTCGATGGCTAGAGATATCGGTGGTTCCATTATGCCGCCATTCTATCCCCTTCCTCGCGGACTTGGAACCGTCATCCCGATATGCGGGCTCCAAATGCCTCGGGAATGTCGACAAGGTTTGCAATGGGGTTTGACAATCCGGGCTCTTGGGCGTAGCATAGTGTATTCGCAGCCCCGCTGCGGGGACTGAAGCTTCACGGAATAAGTGAGTTTTGTGACCTATGATCGCGATTATCAGTGACATTCATTCAAACACCATTGCCCTGACAGCCGTCCTGAACGACATCACCGATCGCCAGGTCGAACGGATAATCTGTCTTGGCGACGTGGTGGGATACGGTCCGGACCCGTGCGGGTGCGTCGATCTGGTGATGGAACGATGCTGCACGACGGTCCTGGGCAATCACGACTGCGCGGTGACCTACGAGCCGAGCAACTTCAATATCGGCGCCGAGACCGCATGCTACTGGACCCGTGCTGCGCTGGAGAACAGCACCGACACCGACAAACGCGCCGCGAGATGGAAGTTCCTGGGCAATCTGTCCGTAAAGGAAACATACGACGCCTCCGATCTGGATCTGGGCAATATTGAACTGGTCCACGGCAGCCCGCGCCGCCCGATAAACGAGTACATCTTCCCCGACGACATCTACAACAATCCAAATAAGATTCGCGGACTGTTCGACCGGATCGAGAGGCTCTGCTTCGTCGGTCATACGCACGTGCCCGGAGTCTTTCTCGATACGCCTGATTTCTACAGCCCCGAAGAACTCGAATGGACTTTTGAAGTCGACTCCAAACACAAAGCCATTATCAACGTCGGCTCGGTCGGGCAGCCCAGAGACAGCGATCCAAGGGCCGGATATGTCCTTGTCGAATCCGGCGCCGTGCGGTTCGTGCGCGTACCGTATGACGTCGAAAAAACGGCGCAGCAAGTCCACGCAATTCCCGAACTCGACGATTACCTGGGCGCCAGGCTCAAAAAAGGACGCTAAGGAACACTCCCGTGAACGAACGACGAGCAAGTTGTGCAATCCTGCTGATTGGTGCAGTATTGTCCTGCGGACTCCTCCTGTGCGGCCCATTGGAGTATTGCGCCGCCCAGGCGACAAAACCATCGCCCCAACCGACCAGCGAGCCGGCGGTAACCGGACCGAGCATCGGCGCGCCCAAACCCAAACAGGGCTGGTACGTACCGAAGAACCCCGCCGGGAACAAGAAAACCAATATCGGTTCGCTGGACCCGCGGACGGGATACACGTTCCAGGTCGAACTCGTCAATGAACACGCCGCCGTCCGCACGCTCAAATTGTCAGACTACTTCACCTCGGTCAAGGACAAACAGGAATTCGGTAAAGATCCCGACGCGTACATGAAACGCATCAACACGCCGGGCGCAGAGGACGGGCACTATACGCTGCTGAATCACGTCAATGCCAAAGGGAAGCGCCACCTCCCGCTGGCGACATCCATACACGTCAAAGTCGACGGCGAAGAATCGGTCAGCGAATTGAACACGAGAAATCGCTGGCGAGTGGGGAAAGTTCAGAGCGGTAAGGACGGCGAGACACAAAGCGTGACCTTTCATTGCACCGCCTATCGCGGACTGAACGCAGCCGAGGCCGGAAACAACCCCTGCCTCAGACTGACGAAGACCTACACGGTCCACAAGAAAAACTACACCGTGGAAGTGTCTTTGAAGGCCGAGAACCTCTCTTCGGAAAAACTCATCCTGAGAGTAGACCAGGCCGGTCCGACCGGCGTGCCGCTGGAATCCCACCGCACTGACGAACGTTTTGCGGTTTGGGGCGAATTCGGGGAAGAGATCGAGCCCAAGATCGAGGACAAGAAAAAACTGACCGAAGAGCAGATCGCTTCCCGAGAGGAAGTCGGAACAACCGCGGGCACAAAAGAGAAGCCTGAGGCGATTCTCTGGATCGGGCACGGTAATAAGTTCTTCGCTTCGATGTTCTACCTCAACCCGGAAGTCGACAAGCGATTGGAAGCCGCCAATTACAACGCGACGGTCTACTACCACGCCGCTTACGAAACCTACCACGCCCCTGGCGATAAGCGAAACTCGTTGACGCACGTCACGGGACTGGACATCCCCGCCTGGCAACTGGCGTCAAAGGCGAGCAAGACGATAAAGTTCGACCTGTTCGCCGGACCGAAAAGACGTGCGATGTTCACCAACGAAGATGACGAATTCTTCAAACAGCAGTACAAGGACCTCAACTACGTCGGGACGATCAATTTCAGGTCGTGCGGTATGTGTACGTTCAGCGTGCTTACGTTCGGAATGATGTGGCTGCTGAACCTCTTTGCGGCCGTGGCGTTCGGTAACTACGGGCTGGCTATCTTCATGCTGGTGGTCCTGGTCAGGCTGGTGCTTCATCCCCTCTCAAAGAAAGGCCAGATATCCATGGCCAAGACGCAGAAGGCTATGAAACAGATCCAGCCGATGCTGACCAAACTCAAGGAGAAATACGCCAACGACAGGGAAACGCTCCAGAAAGAGACCATGAAACTCTACAAGGAGCAGGGCGCAAACCCGATGTCGGGTATGATGGGCTGCCTTCCGATGATGCTGCAGATGCCGATCTGGATAGCCCTGTACGGTGGTCTCAACGCGGCGGTTGAACTGCGGCACGCGGGATTACTGCCTGTCTGGATCACCGACCTGGCGGCGCCCGATGCACTCTTCGCGTTCGGAACCGACATCCCGTATATCGGTCCGACGTTCAATCTCCTTCCATTACTGCTGACCGTTGCAATGTTCTTCCAGGCGAAGATGAACCCGGCCGCGTCGGGCGCAACCACGCCGGAGCAAGCGAGCCAGCAGAAGATGATGCGATACATGATGCCGGGAATGATGCTGGTGTTCTTCTATAACGCCCCCAGCGGTCTGTCGCTGTACATCATGACTTCAATATCCGCCGGCGTGATCGAGCAGATAATCATCCGCAAGCATATCGCCGAAAAGGAAGCCGCCGAAGCGGCCGCCACCACGACTGTCCGCGTGGGCGGAAGAGGGTTCCGCGACAACAGAGAGAAGAAACCAAAGAGCCCCTACAAGAAGCCATGGTAGACGGCAGTTGTTAGCTGTCAGCTATCAGTTGTCACCGCGTTGCGGGGCGGTTCTTTGCGAGCATCTTCTTTAACGCGGGCATGTCGACCCATATCACCGCACCGTTGACCAACAGTACATTTGTACCCTTGTTACCGTAGTTGGCGGGAAGTTCGTAGGCACGGATCAGGTTGCCCGCGGAGTTCGGCCCGTGAACGATGTAGACGTAATCGCTCTTGCCCGCGGGCAGGCCCTTGGCGTCGGTGGGCATCTTCCGCCCCGAAACCGGACTCACGAGCGCCCCGGCAGGGATGAATTCCTTCTCGACCAGAGTGACCAGACCAGGTGGACTCTGGTTTCTGTTATCGGCCCTGTACATCGCCACGGCCATACCTATCTGCTTGAGATTGGCCGCCGAAACCGATCGGCCCGCGCGAGACTGCGCCCGATCGATCATGGGCACAAGAAAAGCCGCACTCACCGGCGCAGTGGTCAGAATGGCCGTAAAGTAGTGGCTGACAATCGGCAGGGAACCGTAGCTCTCGATGGTGATGCCCTTGGCATCGGACGAAACTGCCGCGAACTCGGGAGACAGATACTTCTCAATCTTCGGAAGCGCAGGCAACCAGTCGATTTTCGGGTAGGACTCCAGCCCCAACTCGCCCGAAAGTTCAGAGGCGCCCACACTCCAACCGAGCAGGAGCAGATTGTAGAAACTCCGCACTATAGCGGGCGTGTCGATGTAGGTCAGCATCGTCGGTTTGGCCGATACGCGACGGCGTATCTTCTGGAAGGCGGCGCCTCGGACCAGCGGTTTCTTGCCTCCATTCTCGACGGCAGCGACTACCACCTGGGGCCAGAGGGCGATATACAACTTGTTTTTGTGGATTGCCCAGGCCGGGGCAATGGGCATGCGGCGGTCGGCGGTCTGCAGATAATGCACTTCCAGCTTTCCGGATTTGAAAACTTCAATGCTGGGCGCGCGCGAGGGTCTGAACCGAACGCCCGGTGGCGAGACTCGAACGGTTTTTTTGCGGAATGCCGCTTCGATCCTGCTAATCGCCGCGCCCAGTTTCCTGGCGTCTTTGACCGACACGGTCAGGACCGTTCCGCTACCGAATCCGCCCAGTGAAGAAGCACTCGTCAGCACCCAGGAGTCTCCGAGATTCGCGAGAATGTCTTTAGAAATCGATATCCCCAGTTCACCCTCGATCCGGGCGGCTCCTTTGAGGATGTCCTTGTCGGCACCGGGTTTTATCTGCCTGGCCATGGCCAGAACTTCCGCGTAAAACGCGGCAGCCGAAAACTTCGTGGCGCAGAACCCGATCGCATCGTCAGGCACATCGGCAAGATCGGCATCTCCGATCGCCCCACCGGTCAGTAGCATCAGGAGACCGCGATGCGGTGCGGGAGCCAGAATTCTCGTCTTGGAGTGCAGGCCCTTGTCGACAATCCGCGTGGCCCCCGAAGCGCCCGTTATCTTGCCCAATCCAAGAGCATCGACAATCTTCAACACCCTGTCTTTGACTGGAGGCCCGCCCTTTGCTTTGGGCCCGCCGCCGGCAGCGCGATCGAACAAGCTGGATATTCGCGATCTTAACCGCGTCAGATCGATACTATAGGCAAACTGCTCATTATCGCCCGCAACGTCCTTGCGCCGTGCGATGAAGGCCTTGTCGGTCTTGAGGCTCGCCGCGGGCTTAACCGACAACAGTTTCCGGGCAGTCTGGTCTCCCGCGGTCAGGAAGAAAGTATTGCCCTTGTAGCCCAGCGTAATCATTCCCACGGGCGACTGAATCGTCCGGCAGGTCATTTGTCCGACCCTCGCCTGAGAAACTCGCATCTTACCGTTAAGTATCAGCGCATCGATATGCTTGGCGAAGGCGGCCTTGGACTTGCCCAGATCGATCAGCAGTGCGGCGGAGACCTTGGGCCCGCCGGCGCCCGGCGCCAAGTCAATCAGCGAAAAAGCAATCGGATGTTGCCAGACAATACCACCAATCGCCCAGGCGTGAGCAACGTTCTTGTCGGACATCTTGTCAATGCTCTCCTTGAGCGCGCCGAACAGGTGTCCGACAGCCGGTTCCTGCAGCAGTTGCCCGAGGCTCGATCCGTCGAAGGGCAGGTTTCGCCCGGCCCAACCGGCATACAGGAGCGAACCGGCAGGCAAATGGTCCGCAAGCGGCGCCTCAGCCCGAGCCATCGGAACCGTAACAAAACAGCAAACGACAAGAATCGATATTGTTGTGCGAAGCTTCATGGACTGATCTCCAAATACCGTTTCGCCCTTGCCGCGAGCAACCGGGGCGTCTCTGGGTCTATAAGATGTCCGAACCCTTAATACCGGATATGGTATAGCATATCCACATCACAGTGCCACAGCTTTTTCCCGGCCCAATTAAATTCACAGCACACACCAGGGACGATTGCGTATACAATGGGGAGATGAAAACTCGAACCATACTACTGCTGATGACAGTCCTGGCGACCCTGACCGGTTGCGGGAGCTCCAAAAGGACAGTCAAGCCAACCAGTTACCCGATAATCATCGATACCGATGATCGCCCGTGGGACACGCCCCACAGCAAGGGACAACTGCTCGTAACCGACCACTACCGCATCTATACCACGATTCGCAGCCGTCCGCTACGTAAGTATCTGCCAGGATTTATGGAAGCCGCCTACAAGCAGTACGCGGATCTTACGACCCTGTCCGATCGTCCGTCGACCATACACATGCCAATGTACGTAATGGCTACACGCCCGGAGTGGGCGACCCTGACCACCGCGCGCATGGGCGATCGGGCCGGGACCGTATTGTCGATAACCGCCGGCGGGTATTGTTACGATGGCGTGTGCGTTTTATGGAACATTGGACCGCGGGCTACGCTCTCGGTGGCGGCACATGAAGGCCTGCACCAGTTCTTGTCGTATCGCCTGACCCAGTCCCTTCCGATGTGGCTTGAAGAAGGCGTATGCGTACTGGCCGAGGGATACCAACTCCACAAGGGCTCGCTGGTATTCACTCCGAAGAACAACCCCTCACGTATAACCGCACTTCGCAATGCGATCGTCAACAACAACTGGATCGAGACAGCCAGACTGCTCCCCATGGACGCCGGCGACGCGGTCGGCACCGGAAGAACGGAAAAGGCCGTCGGCTACTACGGGCAGCTATGGGCGCTGGCGCTGTTCATCCGCAGCGAGCCCAGATACAATAAGGGAATGCGGCAGATGATCTCGGACGCACAGAACGGGCGAATGCATCTGGCGCTGGGGTTGACGTCCGACGCACTGGCCAAACTGAAAAGACACGGACGCGCCTACAACCGAACCATCTCGACACCGTTGTTCAAGCATTACATCTCCGGCGATCTTGCAAGGTTCGACGTGGAGTACCTGACGTTCGCTCGCGAGCTTGCCGGACTGAAGTGACCTACCGGAAACTCTTTCACTGTCCATCGGATTCGACAACCACGCGGAAACCGACGTTGTAGACTTTCTGCCACGCCTTGTAGCTCATCCGGAACGCCGAGGTGCATCGTTTCGGGCGATCGCGCCACGATCCGCCTCGTACAACAAGCGAATCGGCGCCCTTGGGCGAGTTTCGCCCGTCATCGACCTTGCAGGGATAAGGCTTGTAAGCCGAACGCGTCCATTCTGCCGCATTCCCATGCATGTCGCAAAGACCCCAGGCATTGGGCTTGTATCCGCCGACATCGGTGGTCACCAGACCGCGATCGTCAAAACGCGCATCGCGCGGCGTGAGGTCCCCGGTGTATCGCCCGTCAGTATCGTACGCCAAGCGCCTGATGGTCGCATCGGCCATGTTCGCCTGTGTCGAGAAATCGCTGTCGGTATCGCCGTAAGACATCGCCTGGTCCGATCCGGCGCGGCAGGCGTACTCCCACTGGGCCTCGGTGGGCAGCGTAACTCTCCGACCGACCTTCTTCGAGAGCCACTGGCAAAACGCTGTCGCCTCCCGGGCCGAAACGCGCACGACCGGCTGATTCGCCCCGTCCAAGTCCCATCCGAGGTGTCTTTCGCTGAACTTCCACGACCCCTTGTGCTCGAAGCGGCTTTCGTGGGCGGAATTGAACCGGTGGTACTGGGCGTTTGTAACTTCGAACTTACCCATCCAAAACGATTTGGCAATGGGAACTTTCGCCAGGGGCAGTTCGTCGATGTGCCCGTTGGGATCGCCCATAACGAACTGCCCTGCCGGAATTCGCACGAGGTCCAGTTTCACCCCGCCACCGAGATCCACGCTCTGTTTTACCGGTCCGGCGGCGGCCTGAAGACGCCCAGCCGCCTTGGCATCCATGGGCCAATTGTCACAACTGATCGACTTCGGTCCGGGCCTGACCGGGCGCGCAGGCTTTATCGGCTTGACCGCGATTGCAGCGGGAACCGGAAGCTCCTCGGGGTCATCGTTTATTGACGCGTACAGCTTGCGCAACTCGCGCCGCGGACCGTGGTCTTTCTGGGTTCTGGAAGAACCGGCGGTATCGCGCCACGTACCGTGACACGGAGCGTTCAGGTCGATCCAGGTTACCAGGCGGTCCCACGCGTCGGCATCGAGTTTCACACCATGATGCCCTTTCGTGAGCATCTGGACCAGTTCGCTGGTAGCCGGATGGAACTCATACGGATTGAGCATACGCAGGTCGCTCTCCAATCCCGGTACCCTGAGATAGGCTCGCAGTTCCACAAAGGACGGCTCAAATACGCCGCTATACTTGCCGAAGAGCCGGCGTTTGGAGACCCCCTCGATCACCGTTGGTTTGGGATTCCTGTTCCTGAAAACGATGAAACGCCCCTGGTCTCTTCGAAGGTCCGGTATGGGGCGGTTCTTGCGGCGCTTCCCGTCATGGCAACCCGCGCAGTATTTGTCCAGAACCGGCTGGACGTCGCGGGAGAAACTGAAGCCCCTGACCGGTCCCTTCCAGGGGACAATTTTCTTTGGCGCGCCGCGAGCGGCGATCGTCCGGTTGTTGGGGGCTCCGTCACTGTTTTTCTCGTGGCAACCGACGCAGGAGAGCACTTCCCCGGGCATAGCGGTCATCCAACTCCGCATCAACTGAACGGCCATTCCCTTCTCGTCGAGGGGCTGGATCGAAATCGGCGTGTTCGCGGGGATCGAAAAGAGCACCGAACCGTCCGATTCCACGTCCACCGTTCCGAGCACGCGCTTGGGCTCCCACGGGCCGTCGATACCGACCATGTAGTTGATGCCCGCCGACCTGCGATACGCAAAGTGATACGTGAACAACCGCAACTTCTTGATCGAACCTTTTGGAACGCCCGCAAGGCCCGGACCGCGATAGACGTTTTCGATATAGATTGCGGCGTCTTTCCGCGAAGGGTCGACCCTGTCGGGAATTACGGGCGGCAGTTTGCGTTTCTTCAGCGGGATGGGCTCGACGAGCACGTAGTCCTCGATTTCCTTGATCAGGGTCATGTTGTCGAAAATATCGACTAAGTATATACCCCAAAGGTCGCTCGGGGTCGGCTTGGCTGAGACGATGAAATACTTGCCGGCGCCTCCTCGGGTGGCCGCGTCGCCAAGCGGGAACGGATGGAGAAACTTAGGCCAACTGTTTTCCGTAAGCCTGTCCTGTATGAGCGCCTCGACCTTCTTACCGTATCCCGGTATGCGCTGGATCACGCCCTGGGTCGATTTATTGCCCAACGCCGGATCGAAGAGGGTCAACTCGCCGATCCGCCCCACGTGATGCCCGGTAACTATGCCAACCACCCTGGTCGGATGACCGGGAATCGGGCGCGCGTAGAATATTCCGTTAGGCCAATACGAACCGCTGCCGTAATACTCCCTCTGCGAGGTCCCGTCGGGATTCATGGTGAACAGGTATCTGCCCCACACATGCGGCAGGTCAGTGTACTCCCATCGCAGGTAGAGAATCCGCCCGTCGTTTGTGACCGTGGGGCTGTAGTTGTGATCCTGGTCGAAGCACAACTGCCTGATCCCCTTTCCGTTTGCGTCCATTACGTAAGCCATCGCCACGTTGACCGAGGAGTTGCACGGGACGGCCTGCAGCGGCGCCGTGGATACGAACACGATCTTTTCGTTTGGTAGATAACATGGGTCGAAATTATGCACTCCATGCTTGTTCGACGGCGAGATCTGCCTGGGGTTCTTTCCCCCGGCGAGCGACCCCGTTGTTGGATCAATGGCGATCTCGAATACCTGGAGGTTGCGATTCTTGTCCGGGAGCGAAAACAGCAGCTTATTCGCATCGTAGTGCAGATCTATATCCGACAGGAGTCCCTTGCCCTCGGGATTATAAACGGTGCTCAGGCGTCCATCGGGACGCAGCGGCGAAAGGGTCTCCAGGGAGTTTTTCCAGTCAGTCAGGTTCGAGAGGTTATCGATCTGCCACGAACTTTGTCGCGGCAGGCCGATGAATAATCCCAACCCATATCCCTTCCCCCGAGCCCGGCGGGCGTCGCCCATCGGCGTGCGTTTTATCAGCAGCAGCTTGCTGAAATCCAACAGCGGGTTGGCGAGCATCGCTTCGGACCCAAACGCCTCCAGTTCGTCGACCAGGGCGATAGCTTTGGCGTCGCCGTCAGCCAGCAGTTTGCGTATCTCGCCGATCCGACCTTCCAGAGCGGTGAGTTTCTTGAGATACTCCGGGCCTTTGGGATAGCGCTTCGGGAAGGTCTTGTGCAGGTCCGTTACCGCCATTCGCAGGGCGCGGATCGATACGCGATCGAACCGGGCCTTTGCACCGGCCAGTTGCTGTGCAGCAGAAGGCTCCGCCGCCCTCGCGGCAGTAAATACCATCGACACTACAAGCGCAACCAGAACCGCCCGCTTTGGGTATTTCCAGATCATAAGACTACCTTTGGGATGACCGTCCTGGTGCTACTTGCCGGTTTTGGCGCAGACCAGGTCGCCTGTTGGGCTGCGTGCGTAGATGAATCCGTCGCAAATTGCGGGGATTGTCCAGCATTTGGCGGACTTGAAGATCACACACGATGACAGTTCCTTGTAACGGTCGGGTGAGGCATTGGCGAATACCAGCTTGCCCGTTTCCGACAGGATGATCAGTTTTCCGTCGGCGGCTATCAGGGCTCCCATCCCCAGACCGCCTTCGGACCACTTGACGTCGCCGGTCTTGAGGTCGATGCACTTGAGATTCTTGTCGTCAAAACCGTAGACGCACCCGCCCAGCATTACACATCCGCTGAGCTTGGTATTCATGTTCTTGTTCTTCCAGATCGGTTTGGCGTCAGTCTTACCCAACGGCATAAGGCAGCAACCGGCGCCCATCCCTGTGGAGATAAACAGATTATCGCCAACGATAATCGGGTCGGCGCCGTTTATGTCGTGCTTGGTCTGCCAGGGAAACTCCCACACCTTCTTACCGTCTGCTGTAGCCACGATAACAACGCTTCGATACGAGAACAGCACAACGTGCGGTTTCCCATCGCGTTCGATGGGTACGGGCGTGGAGTATCCGCCAACTCCAGGACCGCTGGACCATGCCGGCTTGCCCGTTTTCTTGTTGAGGGCGGTCCCCGCCGAACCGGCGTTCAGTATCAGCAGATCGCCGGCAACCAGCGGCGAACCGGAGAAGCCCCACTTGGGATGCTTGCTCTTGATTTTGGCGGTCCATTTGACGTCGCCCTTGTCCGCCGAGAAGCATCGCACCTCGCCGATCTTGGACAGCGTATACACATTGGCGCCGTCGATAGTCGGCGTGGCGTTGGGTCCGCCCTGGGCGCCTTTGAACTCCTTGGGCACGTACAGTTCGGCTGGGTAGGACTGCGACCATATCTTCTTGCCCGTCTTGGCGTCGAAGCAGAACAGCGTGTCTTTCCTGGCGTCATTGCCCACCGCGAAGGCTCGCCCGCCGCCAACGGCGATCGAAGCGAAACCCTTGCCGATTTTCGCCTCCCACACGATTTTCACGCCGGCAGAGGCGTCGAACCAGCCGGTCTCCCTGGAAACGCCCGTGTGATCGGGCCCGCGATACATCGGCCACTCGCCGGCCTCTACAACTACCATCGCCGACGACGCGATAACGATCGCTAACAGACATACGGGCAGACCGAGCTTGATTCGTTTCAACATCTTGCAGTCTCCTTGTCGAAATCCAGCGTTTTATTCGTTCTACTTACCGGCCTTGGCGCACACCATGTCGCCTGCGGCGTCACGCGCGTAGATAAGCCCGTCGGAAAGCGTGGGCATTGTCCAGCAATGCGCAGTGGTTTTGAGAATCACGCCCGAGGACAACACCTTGTATCCGTCCGGTGAGGCCGGAGCAATTACCAGCTTGCCCTTTTCCGACAGCAGGATCAGCTTCCCGTCAGCAAGCATCACCGTGCCCTTTCCGAGGCCGCCTTCGGACCATTTCTGCTCGCCGGTCTTGAGATCCAGACACACGAGTTCCTTTTCGTCAAAACCGTAGAGGTATCCGTCCAGCATCACGCATCCGCTCAGGTGGTTCTTCATATTCTTGTTCTTCCAGATCGGCTTGGGGTCGGACTTCCCCATGGGCACGAGGCTGCAGCCCGTACCGTATCCTGAAGAAATGAAGACGTTCTTGCCGGCGACTATTGGGTCCGCGGCGTTTACGTCGTACTTGGTCTTCCAGGGAGCTTCCCAGGCCTTCTTCCCGTCGGCGACGGCGACGAGCGCAACAGTCTTAGCCGTGAACAGCAGAACGTGCGGTTTTCCGCCATGTTCGATGGGCACAGGCGTGGAATATCCGCAGGCGGCCGGACCGCTGGACCACGCCACCTTGCCCGTGCTCTTGTTGAACGCCATCCCGGCGGTGCCCGCATTGAGTATCAGCAGATCGCCGGAAACCAGCGCCGAACCGGCGAAACCCCACTTGGGCGTCTTGGCCTTGATTTTCGCGGTCCACTTGACTTTGCCCTTGTCTACCGACAGGCAGTGCACGTCGCCATGCTTGGAAATCGTGTACACACTGTCGCCATCGATAGTCGGCGTGGCGTAGGGACCGGGCTTGTGCGCACCCATGTACTCGCCGGGCACGGACCCTGCAGCCGCATAAGAGAACGACCATATCTTCTTGCCGGTCTTGGCGTCAAAGCAGAATACCGTATCTTTGTTGGCGCCATAGCCCGTTGCAAAGGCGCGCCCGCCGCCGACGGCGATCGCGCCATATCCCGAGCCGATCTTCGCTTCCCAGATCACCTTCACGCCGGCCGACGCGTCGAACCAGCCGGTCTCCTTGGAAATCCCCGTGTGGTCGGGCCCGCGGTACATCGTCCACTCACCGGCCTCCACAACGACCATTGCAGACGAGGCGATAACAATCGCTAACAGAACGGGCAGGCCAAGCTTGATTCGTTTCAACATTTTGTATTCTCCTCTTACGGAATCTGACGTTGAATGTTACTTGCGACACCAGCCGCAAGCTTCGGGTGTAATTATAACACCAGCCCAATCCGCCGCAAGCGCCGACTTTGGCGCTGAACAGGGCAATCGCACCTGAATCTCAGGTGCGCCAAAGGCGAAAACCTGGCAGTTGGCAGTTGGCGACGACAACGGCAACGACCGCAGCAACAACCAGGGCCGCACGCCTGCCAATCCATACCACCCGATACCCGCCGTCAGACTTTCGCCGTTCACCTATCGCCTTATCTCAGAACGTGCCACAATGTGTCAAGGGATATTCGTACTGCTTCCGCTTGCGGCATGGCATGGTTCCTGCCCGCCCTGCTTAGCCTGAGCAAGGTCGAAGGGAGCGGAATCGAAGGGGGCGAACGGTTTGCGAAAGGAGATCCGTGTTAGAAAAACGGTTTATGCCTTGCATTATCAAAGAGTGTATTTTATTCTGCATGGTATGAAAAGGATATACGAGACTCTGTTGCGCGAGTATTTGGATATGTTCCCCTGCGTGGCGCTTATCGGGCCGAGGCAGTCGGGAAAAACAACTCTGCTGCATACTTTGCCAAATGACTGGAGTTATTTTGATTTGGAGTCATCCAGCGATTATTCGGTCATTGCAGACGATCCGGATCTGTTTCTTCGCTTGAATAGCGACAAAGTCGCCATCGATGAAGCACAGATACTACCGGCGCTTTTCACGGCTCTTCGTGTGGCCATCGATGCCGATCGCACCACGAAGGGGCGTTTTATCATTACCGGTTCGAGCTCCCCGAGCCTGTTGCGGTCAATCTCCGAGAGCCTTGCCGGCAGAATCGGCATTATAGAGATATCCCCATTCATGTGGGCGGAGGTCAATGAGCGAACTGTTTCGACGTTAGTGAACAGTATTGTCGATGGACCCAAGGATCCGCAATCGGTGATAGACGCCCTGGCGCCGGGAGCCCGAAGCCTCGAAGATGCTTTCGGCATTCGTGATATTCGTGATGTTTTTGATTACTGGTTCAGGGGCGGATACCCCGAGCCGTGGCTCGAAAACAATCGGCGTTTTTCAGAAAGATGGGCCGATCAATATGTGACCACCTATCTCCAGCGCGATGTCGCGAGGTTGTTTCCGGGTCTGAATCAGGAACGATTCCGAATTTTCCTGCAGATGCTGGGAGGGTCATCCGGACAGGTCATTAACTATGCTAACATTGCCCGCGCGATTGGAGTATCGCAACCGACGGCCCGTGATTATTTTGAAATTGCGCACGGAACGTTTATTTGGCGGCGCATACCCGCTTATTCGAAGAACACCACCAAGCGCATTGTAAAGCATCCCAAGGGATACATGAGAGACTCCGGGCTCCTGCATTTTCTTCTCAGGATTCAGGATATTCCTTCACTGCAGGCCCATCCGCAAGCTGGAGCCTCCTGGGAAGGAATGGTCATCGAAGAAATCATCAGGCAGCTCAACAGCCTGGGCGTATCATTTGACTATTACTACTACAGAACCGCCGCCGGCGCTGAAGTCGACCTGATCCTCGATGGGGCCTTCGGAACGATTCCGGTTGAAATAAAATCGGGCCAGAACGTCGGTCTTCGAGATCTGAAGAGCATAAGAAACTTCATCAAAGAACAGGAATGCCCCTACGGCGTTGTAATCAATAATGACACCAAGCCTCGATTGTACGATGATAGACTGCTTGGAATTCCTTTCGCCTTTCTCTAGAGACTTCCCATTGACGAGAGTGTGGCGAGCCTATGGGGTCAGAGCGCCATTAGACATTAAGCATGCCTATTTACATGAAAAGCATCCCTTAGTGTCTAATGGCGCTCTGACCCCATAGGCTCTTCTTTAGTCGCTCTTTCACCCAGAGATATTTCCCCAGGTCTTTGCGCTGCTCAGCGGTGGCCAATCTGTCCAGGGCGCCCTTTCCAAGACGGTCTTGCACCTGCTGATAGTACAGGCTGGCCGGTGTGACGCGGGCGCCTTCCTCGTCGTTCTTGCCCGAGCCGATCACCCAACTGATTCCGCCCGGAGGCGCCTTGACTTCGAATCCCGGTGCGACACAGTTATAGAAACATGTCTGCGTTCCCGCCCAATCGTGACCGGTGCCGGAGTTGCCGCGGAATCGTGATTCCATGGGCCTCTCAGATTTCACGTTGTCGAACAAAGTGCCGACAGAATAACGATGGTGCGGGCCAGCAGAGGACTTGGAGTCAAATCCGATGCAATCGACGAACACGTTGGGGCCTGCCGTTCTCGCCTGTGTTACAAACTCATGGCGTCCGTTGTAGGCAAGGCAACGTTGCACCAGATTCAGTTGCCCGTCAATCATGAACGTGTACCGACGGCCGCCGGCGATCTTCGACGCGTGGCCAAGATTGGCGCAGTCCTGAACAGTCGCACGTTTCCCGGAAGCGGAGACCAGGGACCAGCCGAAATAGTTGCCTGTGAAGTATCTATGGCTGGTATGAGGCTGGAGGCCATCTGATTTGGGACCAACCTTGATCAACGCCCGTTTGTATTTGTAGTCGTCGTAACCGGTCGCAATGACGACCGAGCCGTCCGGGCCGTTGCCTTGGCCTCGAAGAACCGTGCCGCTGTGGTTGATCATAAGTGTGCCATCGACCCGGTAAACCCCTCGCTTGAGCAGCAGCGCCCCACGATGGCCAGATTGGCCAAGCGGCAGGGCTCCCAGTTTATCCAGCGCATCCTGGATACGCCTGGTGTCGTCGCCCTGACTCGGTTCAAGCGTGATCTTCACGGGAACGTGGGGAATCGCCCTTTCGCCGGAATGATAGCCCACATGGGAGAAGTCAGGGAGACGGTTTCCCTTTGTGTCCTTCGAATAGACCAGCTTTCCTGACGGATCAAGACGGTACAGTTTGCTTGTGCCTCGCTCAACAATTGTTTGCGCCTTCAGATTGCCTTGGAATACAAGCAAGGCTATGCAGACGATAAGGTGTGCCGATATCTTCACTGTCATTTTTCTCTTGTTCAACGTTAAAGCTCACCGCCTATCGCTATCGCAAAAATCCCGCGAGTCTGTCTATCACCTGCCCGACAACGATCTCCGGGCTCGAGGCGCCGGCCAGCACGCCTATGGAAAGCGGGCGGCGCGTCGGCAGCCAATCGTCCAGGGCCACCGGCTCGTCAAGATTCGAATCGTAGGCAATGACGCGATCGGCAGAGACAATTGCATCGGCGTTTTCGATGAAAAATGCCGGAACGTACCCGCGCGCCAGTTCGTGCAGATGACGCGTATTGGACGAACCAAAGCCCCCTACCACCATCACGAGGTCGCACCCGGACGAACACAACTCGGCGGCCGACGTCTGATGGTCCTGCGTGGCGTGGCAGACAGTGGGCTCAAAGAGGAGTCTGTCGGCGGAAAGATCTGCGCCGAATCGAACGGCAAATGCCCCCTCGAGTATCTCTCGCACGGCCACGGTATCGCTGTAGAGCATGGTGGTCTGGCTGACCTGGGCAAGTTGCCCGAACGGTTCGAGCGACTCAGCATTGGTGCAGATCGGCGGAAAGAATTCGGCGAACTTTTCGTCCGGGATATCACCGGCAATCATGTCGGCGAACTGTCCGGTCTTGATGAGGTCTCCAACAACCAGGTACTTCCCGCCGACCGCGTCGAGCCTGGACTTGGTGACCACAGTTTCGTCGTGATCGGAGCGTCCGAAGATAAGCACGCCGAAGGCGTTTTCTGCGGCCCGGCAGGCCCACAACCACAGGCGTCGAACGTCACCGCAGGTCGTGTCGATGACCTCGCAACCGACCTTTTTGAGGCGCTGCTCGGTATCGACCTTCACGCCGAACGCGGGGATCACGGCACGATCGGCGGGCGTAATGAAATCTTCGAGGTTGTCGACCTGGTCGGAGTTGAGTATCCGAACGCCAAGGCCCGCGAAGTAGTCGTTGACCCACGGATTGTGGATTATCTGCCCGAGCAGGAACAGGCTGGAGGGATCGGCGTCCCGCGCGGCGCAGGCTTCTTCGAGCATCGCCAGCGCGCGGTTGACACCGCGGCAGAACCCGAACGCCGTCGGCAGGCGAATCTCCCCGCCGGGCAATCGCAAGACGTTGCCCGAGGCGCGGACAGCGTCGATCGTTTCGCTGGCAAAAAATGTTGACTGTCTCATTGCATGAAATGAACAGCGTTTCTTCGGGTCGCGGCGCTTACTTCTTCTTGCCCGAATCTTTGCCCCTGGACGGTTTCGTGGTTGCTTTCAACCAATCCGCCACGCGCTGGGCGACTATATTTCTGCGTTCGGCCTGGCGGTTGGAAAGTTCTTTGCGCAGGCGGCTGAGCTGGTTGCTCATCTGGTCGAGCTTGTACTTGGTTATCTTCAGTTGGGCGTCAAACTGCACGCCGGCAAGACGCCCGAGGTCGCTCCGCAGTTTCTTGAGGTCGCCCTCGGATTTCGTTTTCTGTATCTTTCCGAGAACCTTACTGATCTCGATACGGGTTTTCTGCTCCCGGTCGACTTCGCTTCGAACGGCCTTGTCGAGGTCCTTGTAGCGCCTGTGCCACTGCCAGGCAAACTTAAGCGTTCCCCGATACCGCTTGTCGCTGGTCTTCTTCTGGGCCATCAGGCTGTCGTAGAATTCGCGGCGGCTTTTCTTGAGGAAGTCCAGCAACTGCTTTTCTTCGGCGGGCGTGGGCAGCGACGATTTGCGTTTGGGCTTGGGCTTCGGCTTGGGCGCGGGCTTGGTGGTGGTCTTTGTGCGCGGGGCAGCGCCCCCGGCCGTCGCCGGAGACCGCTGAGATACCGACACCAACAGCCCGCAGAACAACGCCGCGGTCAGAAGCACCGTCAGGTGTTTTGCCATTTCAGACCTCGCGAAAGCTGCCTGGCACGGTATCATTGAACGTCTCGGATTCGCCCATTGGATGATCTTCGAGCCACAATCGCCAGAGTTCCTCGAGTTCCGGATCGAGTTCTTCAACGTTGGGAGCTTCGATCGGTTCGGGGGTCGGTTCGGGCGCGAAGAGGGCGGTCTCGATCTCGTCGAGGTCGCCGGCAAGAAGTGCCAGTTGCGGATCCTGCTCGGGCATCGACCAGACTTTCTGGCTCTGCTCGCCGTCGTCGAACAACCACGCCAGCGGATCGTAGGTCGACAGGATCGATCCGGTAGTCATCAGGTTGATCAACCCCAGCGAGATAACGATCATCGCCGCGGCGGAAACGCCCGACATGAAAGCCAATCTCACCCGCTTTCGTATTCTCACCCCGCGGAGGGCGGAAACTATTCGTCGGTGTGCCCGCTGGTCAGCCCGCGAAGGCAGCTGGGTTGCGGGGGTATCGCCCAAGGCCTTCTCGCAACGGAGGAAATCATCGGTCAACTCCCGCTCGCTGTCAGTAAGCTGGATAGGTTCCCCATCCAACCATCTGGCCACCCTGTCAAATTGTTCGTTGTTCCACTGAGTCATTTTCGTTTCATTATCTTTCTTAGGGCTTTTAGTCCCCTATGGACTCTGGCCAATACTGTACCTATCGGACATTCAAAGATATCGGCCAATTCTTTGAAGCTCATTTCTCCAAAATACCTTAGCAGGATCATTTCCCGCGTCGTCATGTCAAGTTCTTCCAGCGACACCCGTAACGATTCGGATAACTCACCGGCCAGCATGTCAGCGTTAATGTCAACCGATCGCCCTGGCATCTGTTCGCCCAGCGTCTGCCCACTGTCGCTTTGGGCTGACAAACTTATTGGCGTTGGACGTGCCTTGCGGCGTCGGATCCGGTCGCGGACCATATTGGCGGCTATACGAAACAGCCAAGGCTCGAAGCGCCCGCGGTGTTCATAGTTGCATATAGTACGAACCAACCGCAACATCAATTCGCTGAGCAGATCCTCCGCATCGTGATGACTTGCCGTCGCCCGGAAGAAATACCCGTAAAGACGCTTGGAGTAGAGTTCCTGAAGCTTCTCGAAACCCGAAACCTCTCCGGCCCTGGCAGATTCTATCACGGCTCGAAACTGCTCTGTATCCATGCTTCAAATCGCTTAACGATAGTCAGGTGATTGTATTGCAGTTGTATTTCAGGATTCCTGGGCCTCGGCAAGAATATCCTCGGGAATATCGAAATTCGCGAAGACCTTCTGCACGTCGTCGTGGTCCTCGAAGGCATCCATAAGCGTTAGAAGTTTCCTGGCCAGAGAAGCGTCATCGACCGAAATGGTGGTGGAAGGCACCATGGCGATTTCGGCTGACAGAGTCACGATTTCGTTATCGGCCAGGGCCTGCTTGACCGGCGAGAACGCCGCCACCTCACACGAGACCTCAAATCCATTGTCGTCGGTGATAACGTCGTCGGCGCCGGCATCGAGAACGATTTCCATCAGCGCATCTTCATCGGTCGCCTCGGAGGCTATCAGGAACGTGCCCTTCGATTCAAACATCCACGCCACACAGTTTGTGGAACCCAACTGCCCGTTTCCGCGTTCAAATATCTTGCGCAGTTCCGGCGCGGTGCGGTTGCGATTATCGGTCAGGCAATCGACGATAAACGCCACGCCTCCCGGCCCGTACCCTTCGTAGACGATCTGTTCGTAGTTCTGACCGCCCAGTTCACCCGTGCCCTTCTTGATGGCCTTGGCGATGTTGTCTTTGGGCATATTCGCCGCCTTGGCGTCATCGATGGCGTACCGAAGCGAAAGGTTCATATCGGGATCGCCGCCGCCGTCTTTGGCAGCCATCATGATCCGCCTGGCGAGCTTACTCCAGAGGCGCCCGCGCTTGTCGTCGGTGGCGGCCTTGGCTCGTTTAATCGTCGACCATTTCGAATGTCCAGACATAATCAGACTCCATTACTGGCGACCGTAAGGTCACTTGTCCTCAATCTTCACTCCCTTGCCCAGCGGTGCGACCCGGGCGGATTTTCCCGCCTTGACGGCCTTTATCTTGCCCGGCGTTTCGCGCCGCACATCAAGCACTTCACGCGCATCGGTCTTGTCCTCTGCCGCCAGTTTCACCGCTTTGGTCCAGAGATCGACGGCCTTGGCGGTCCAACCGAGGCGATAGAACCCGTCGCCGGCGTGATCGAACAGGATCGGGTGGGAATATTTCTGCTCGCGGCTTCGCCTGATGACTTCCAGAAACACCTTGCCCGCGGCATGCAGTTTTCCCTGCTTGTACAGCGACCAGGCCAGCGAGTCCAGCGGCGGTACGTAGTTGATACTTGACGGTCCGATCGCAACCAGCGACCGCCGGATGAGCTTTTCGGCCTCGGTGAGTTCAAGGCCCAAATCGGCCAGTTGGTATCCCAGATTGTTCCAATGACCGGAGAAATCGGGCTGGAGCTTGTACATCTTCCGCATGTCCTCGAGAGCCTTTGCGGGCTGCCTGGCTTCATTCAGCGCCGAAGACCGCAGGCGGAGCAAATCGACGTTGTTGGGGGCGTCGTTGAGGTACTCGCTTGCACGTGCGATCGCCTTATCGTATTCCTTCTTCATCACCAGGACGCGAACGGTCGTTTCCCTGCACCACGCAAGGACCGTTGTGGTATCGCCGACGGGCCTGGTGGTCGAAGCGGGTTTCGTTGCAGCCGGACCACCGGTAAGCGCCTTGATCCATGCATCGAGCCTCGCCATCGCCGTGTCGTATTCTTTGGCCCGATCGAGGGCGGCGATGAGTTCGACCCGCACGTTGAGGTTCGCCGGATCCTCTTTGAGACAGTCGGCAACGTATGCGTTTGCCTTGTCGAACTTGCCCGCGGAGGCGTATAGTCCGGCTTTGAGGCCCTGTAATTCGGCGACGATCTGCTTGCGGGTTTTCGGGAGTCCAAACGGATCGAGCGGATTTGGACGATTGCTTTGGGGACCGGGGCGCTCGTTGATCCACTTGTCCAGCAACGCGTGTGCCTTGTCGTAAGCCTTGCTCTTGGTCATCGCGTCGATCAGCAGCAGCCTTAGTGAGTGGTCCCCTGGCGATTTCACCAGGAGTTTTTCCGCATACGCGACGGCCTGCGGATATTTTTCGGCCAAGACGTACACTTGTATCTTCAGGCGTTTGAGTGGTTCGGCCCGGACGGAATCCACCATGATCCAATCGTCCATGAACACCTGCATACGATCGTAGAGTTTGGCGTCCTGAAGGAAGTTGAGCATCTTCAATCGCAGGGAGACGGCCTTTTGCGCATCGGTGGATTGAGAAAGCTGCTGCTTCACCAGCACATCGACCTGGTCGTTTTTACCGGCCAGTTGCAGGCACTTGAAGAGTTGGTCTCGCAGAACCGCGTCGTTGGGCAGGACCGCGAGCATTTTCCGGATGGCGGCGGACGCCTCTTCGTATTTGCCTGCCGCCATCAGGGCCTCGGCCCGCGCCCTGAGGACCGTATTGTTGCCGCGTACTTTCAGGATATTGTCCCATAGTTCTACCGCACGGTCGTACCGGCCGTTCTGCATCATGACCCTGGCCAGGACGAAGGCGGCATCATCGGCGGGTTGATCCGAACCGGTAATCTTCTCCAGGGAAGCAACCGCCCGATCGAAGTCCTTCTTGAACATGACGGGTTTGGCGCCGACGAGATCGACCCGTATTGCCAGCAGCCTCAACCGGCGATCGTCACCGGTGCGCGCCTTGAGTTCATCCAGGAGTTTGGACGCATCGGCGTTTTGACCGGTGGCGACCAGCACCCTGACCAGCATGATCTTGGCGTCTCGGTCGTTGGGGGCCTTCTCCAGAGCCTCGTCGGCGATCTTCCTTGCCTCGCTGAACGCCCGCATCGCCATATATGCCTTAAACAACCGCTCGCGAATACCGCTTCTCCGCGGGTCCTGCACGGCAACCAGGCGGTAAGCGGCGGCGGCCTCCGGGCGCCCCCCCAGGAGCATCGCATCACCGAGGGCCTCAAGCGTGGGGATGTGTTTGCGATCCATCTGCCGGGCGCTCAACAGCAATTTTTCCGCCTCCGACGCATTCGACATCGCGAGATGAACCTTACCGCGAGCATAGTAAGACGCCACAGACTCCTGACCGCCGGGCAGCTTGTCGAGATGCTTCAACAATCCGGCGAGTTTGTCCTTTTGGCTTTTCTTACCGTAGATTTCGGCCAGGTGGGCGTAGGTCGGAAGGAAGCTCGGATCGGTATCGATGGCCTTGACGTACTGCGCCAGCGCCAGCGATTCGTCGCCCTGCAATTGACCGAAGCGACCGGTAAGGTAATGAAGGGAGGCCCGCTGGTCCTTCGGCGCCGAGGCGATCTTCCCGCCAAATTTGCGGGCAAAATCCTTGGGGACCCCGGCCTTGGAGAGACTGGAAAGCTGACCGGCGACGATATCGTCCCTCGCCGGATCTGCCCGAAGCAGTTTACCGAGAAACTCGAGCACTTTGTCGCCCTTGCCCTGGGCCGCATACAACGCGACCATGAATTTCGCAACGGACACGTCACCGGGATTACTGTCCAGGACGGACTGGAGAATCGCGGAGCCCTGGTCGGGCGCGCCGAGTTTGTCGGCCGCACGGGCCAGCGCCACAGCCAGTTCGCCGCTGTCTCGCTTTGCCGATTGACACGCCTTCCATATCCGCATGGGCATGGATTTGTCGCCCGAGGCCAGGGACGCCTTTTCGGCCAGGGCGGGGGTTTTGCTTCGCAGTGTCGCCTGACCGGCCAGGTCAACGATGAACTTCTCCGCCTCCTTGAACTGCCCCGACGAAGCAAGAGCATCGACGATGAGTCCGGCGAGATGCGCATTGGTGCGATCGCGATTGAACGCCCGCTCGAGCAGGGCTGACGCCTTGGCGGGCTGTCTGAGTTTCAAAAGCAACTCCCCGCGGCTGGTCAGCAGACGTTGTGGGCGGAGTACGATACTTCGCAGCACCGGACGCGACGCGTAAAACCGCCCATACTTGTCAATATTTTTGCTGAGGGCGTCAAAGCAATCCAGGGACGCCCGCCAATATCCGCCCTCGTCGAGCAATCGTCCCAGGCGAAACAGCGCTTCACCGGTCAACGGATTGCCGCCCTTGGACTGCGAACACAGCAGCGCGGTTCGCAGCGCCACGCTCGCCTGGTCGTTTTGTTTCTGGGCGATGAAGAGTTGCGCCAGTTTAACCTGGGCGGTAATGTTGTCACCGTCCAGTTCGACGGCCTTTCGCATGTGAACCAGTGCCTTTCCCGCATCCGGCAGTTGGATGTAGGCATTTGCCAGCAGGCGGTGGACCTCTGCGCTGTTGGGTGCGAAACCAAGAGCCCGTTCGATCAACAGCGGAACCGCCAGTGCGTATTTCCCGGCGTCGATGAGTTCCCTTGCCTTGGCGACGGCTTTTTTGGCCCGAGTGGGCACTTCGCCGTCGGCGGCGGCGGGCCTGGAAATGGCGGGCTTGAGTTTGTCCAGGGCGATCAGGGCTTTGGCGGGCAGCGGTTTGACCGCCGGTTTCGTCGTTGGCGCATCGATGCCCATGGCGCCGGCGGTAAACAATCCCGCGGTAACGATAACGGCAAGCAGTCTGGAACGGTATCGCATCACTTTCAATGTATAACCTTGTTGAGCGGATAAGTAATGATTCCGGTGGCGCCGGCCCGCTTGAGTTGGGGAACAAGCTCTCGCTCGACGCATTCTTCGAGTATTACTTCGATGGCCACCCATCCTTCATCCGCCAGCGAAGAGACGGTCGGGGATTTTTCCGCCGGCAGGAGGCGAACTATCTCGGACAGCAGTGATGCCGGAACGTTCATTTTCAGACCGACCTTGCCTCTCGCCTCGATGGCGCCCCGGAGCAGCATTCCGATATCCTCGATCTTCCGGCGTTTCCAGTCAACCTGCATCGCATTTTTGTTTGCTATCAGGCGGGTGGTCGATTCCAGAAGCGTATCAATCACGCGGAGTTTGTTGGCGCGGAGGGAAGAACCGGTTTCGGTCACGTCGACGATACCGTCAAGCATGCGAGCCTTCACCTCGGTGGCGCCCCAACTGAACTCGATCTTCAGGTCAATGCCCTTGTCGGCGAAGTACTTGCGGGTAACGTTGACCAGTTCGGTCGCTATAACGCCCCCGGCGAGATCCTCGGGCTTGTCTACATCCGATTCTTCGGGAACGGCCAGGACCCATTGGACGGGTTTTTGCTGCTGCTTGGCGTACACTAACTCGCATATTTCCACGACGTCCGCTTCGTTCTCGCGTATCCAGTCATAGCCCGTCAGCCCCACGTCAATGACCCCGTCCTCGATGTACCGTGCCATTTCCTGGGCGCGGAACATCATCACCGACATCGTGGGATCGTCAATGGGCGGCGCCAAACTGCGGGATGAAACGGTAATCTGGTAGCCTGCCCGATCGAACAGGTCCAGCGTGCTGTCCTGAAGCGATCCCTTCGGGATGCCCAGAACCAGTTTGTCTTCAGATGTCTTGTGTACCATCGCGGTAAGCCTTCATCATGCGTTCGCCCCGAAGGAAAACATCGGAAACGAATCGCGGGTTGTCATTTTTTCTTTGCGGGTTTCTTCTTTACGGTCTTCTTTTTGGCGGTCTTCTTCTTTGCGACCGTTTTGGTAGTCTTTTTCTTTGCGACCTTCTTAGCGGTCTTCTTCTTTGTGGTCTTCTTCTTTGCAACCTTTTTGGCGGTCTTTTTGGTGGTCTTTTTCTTTGCGGCCTTCTTTGCGGTCTTCTTCTTGGCAGCCTTCTTTGCGGTCTTCTTTGCTTTTTTCTTCTCTGCTTTCTTTGCCGCACTAGCCTTCTTCCTGGCGGCCTTGGCTTTGGCTTTCGCTTTCGCTTTGGCTTTCGCTTTTGCTTTCGCTTTGGCTTTTGCTTTCGCTTGGGCTTCTTTTTCGGCTTTGGCTTGGGCGATAGCTTCCAGCCTGTCGATTTCAGCCTGTCGAGCCTTTCTCCACTTTGCCAGCGCCTTTGCGGATTTTTCGACATACTTCCTGCAAGCCAGGTGCATCCCAAAGCTGTCGGCGGCGGACGCCAGGGATTTCACTAATGAAGTAACTTGCTCCAGGGAGCTTCCCGGATGGACGCATCCGTCCATTTCGAGGCAGTCGGCCAGGTCCTGGTCCACGGGCACTGCTCGCATGGCAAACGCTTTGAGCATAATCATGGAGACGGCAAAACTGCTGAGTCCGAGTTCTTTCAGATGCCTGGGGCGATCTCGCTTTGGCATTTCGGCGATGTAGTCCAGTGACATCCTCGATGTCCTGTAGAATATTTCGCGCAGCACGTCAGCAATTGCATGGGCCTTGGTGCTTGCCTGGGGATAGTCCTTACCGATGCAATCGTGGATTTCCTTTGCCGGTGAAACTCGCAGATCGTTAAAGTCGAGGTATTCCTCGCAAATGACTTCAAGGGCCTTTTGCGCCTTTGCCACAATAGAATTCTCCAGGAGCACCGCCTCGATAAGAATAACGATGGCCTGATCCATGTCATCTGCGGCGTTGGGGGTCTTCTTGCTGAAAGCCCCGAGGATTTTCTTCGTCTTTTTCCGGTATATCTTGGCGTCTTTCATTGGCCTGGGCATCCTATTGCGTGTCGGTCGGATCGGCGGGGTCGCCTTGGGCGTCTCCCCAACGCGCCGAGTCTTTGTCCCTGATTTCCTGCATGGCGTCCTCGATAACCTGGTAGATCTCGAGCGTTTCCTGGAAGTTCTTGTCAAACTCAAATGTCAGCCTGGGCGTATGCTTGAGGGCAAGGCGTTTGCCCAATATTTCCTGGATGTGCCCGGTAGCATGCCTCAAAGCTCTGAGGGTCTTGCTTCGCAGGGCATCATCACCGAGCACGGAGACAAAAACCTTCGCCGTCAACAGGTCTTCGGGCACCTCAACGCGAATAACAGAGGTCCTGGCCGGATCTATCCTCGGATCAGATAGCTCCGTCAGGATCAACCGTCCAAGCGTATCGCGCAGGAGGCTCCCGACGCGCTGTGTTCTGCGTGTCATGGGGTCATTCCATAAACTAAAGGACTATGTCAGCTATCAGCTGTCAGCTATTAGCTGTCAGCTATCAGCTAACGGCCAGCGGCAACGGCTAACGGGTTTGCCGTTTTAGGTTTTAGCTGATAGCTGATAGCTGATAGCTGATAGCTTATAACTAACCCAGGGTTCGTGCGATTTCCACCCGTCTGTAGAACTCCAGGATGTCGCCTTCCTTGATATCATCGTATCCGGCGACCTTCAAACCGCACTCCATGCCCGCGCGAACATCTCTGGCGTCATCTTTGAATCGCTTCAGGCTGTCGAGTTCCCGCTGGTCCTCTATTACCACGCTGTTACGAGTGATCCGGACTTTGGCGGTGCGGCTTACCAGACCATCGAGGACAATGCATCCGGCAATCGTTCCGATACGGGAAACCTTGAAAATCTGCCGCACTTCGGCCCGTCCGATCGTCTCCTCTGAGATCTCCGGGGTGAGGCCTCTTTCCATAAACGCCCGGACATCATCGATAATCTCGTATATCACCCTGTAAGGACGAATCTCGACGCCCTTGGCCTCGGCCAGATGCCTCGCCGCACCGTCGGCAACGACATTGAAACCGATAATTGAAGCCCCGGAAGCTTCCGCCAGAGTAACGTCGCTGGTGGTTATCCCACCGACGGCGGCGTGCAGGATGTTGGCTTTGACTTCCTCGGTCGCCATTTTCTCCAACGACCCGACGAGGGCCTCTATCGAACCTTGCACGTCGGCTTTCACTATCAGTTTCACTTCGTTGATCTGGTCGGCCTGGATCTGGCTGAAGAGACCTTCGAGCGTCGCCTGCTGACCGGTTCCCAAGTTGGAAACTCTGGCCCGTTGGCTTCGGTCTGCCGCCGCCGAACGGGCCCGCTCGATGGTCGGGGCTACAAAAAACCGGTCTCCGGCCTGGCAGACCTCGCTGATACCCGAGATTTCAACCGGCGTCGACGGAGGGGCCTCGGCGATCGACTTACCGTTGGAATCGGTCATCTGGCGGACGCGACCGTAGCTGTGACCGCCCAGAACAATATCGCCAACTCTCAGCGTACCGTTCAAGACCAGCAGGGTTGCGACGGGACCGAGCCCCGGACGCATCCGCGACTCGATTATAAAACCGCTGGCCGATACGTCCACTTCGGCCTCGAGTTCTAGCAGTTCGGCCTCGATGCTGAGGGTCTCCACCAGCGTGTCGACACCCGTACCGCTTATCGCGTCGGTCTGAATGACCTCGATCTGACCGCCCCACTCGCGTGGATTGAGCCCGTGCTCGGCCAACTGCCCCATCGCGCGATTGGCGTTGGCATTGGGCACTTCGCACTTGTTGAGCGCCACCACGATGGGCACTTCGGCGGCCTTGGCGTGGTTGATCGCTTCGATTGTCTGGGGCATCACGCCGTCGTCAGCAGCCACTACGAGCACCACCACGTCGGTCATGTTGGCGCCTCGCGCTCTCATCGCCGTGAAAGCCTCGTGGCCCGGCGTATCGAGGAACACCACGTGGCTGTCTTCGCGATCGAAGCGGTATGCACCAATATGCTGGGTGATTCCACCCGCCTCTCCGGAGGCGACTCCGGTCTTGCGGATGTAGTCCAGCAAGGATGTCTTACCGTGGTCCACGTGCCCCAGGAACGTCACAACCGGCGCGCGCGGGGCGGTCTCGCCCTTTTCCCGTTCGGCGAAACCTTCGACGATTTCCTCTTCGGCGGTCTTGGCGCGCTTGACTGACAACTCGATTTCAAAATCGGCCATGATCGTCTGGATGACTTCGAGATCGACAATCTGGTTGACGGTGGCAAGAACGCCGGTTGTCATCAGTTTCTTGATCAGAATGTTCGACTTGATTCCCGTGACCGACGAAATATTCTTGATTGTCAGGGGTTCTTCCACCTCGATCAGACCGACCTTGATCGCCGAACCGCCCTGAGATAAACCGCCCTTCCTGCCCCCTTCCGACGCGCGGTGCCGACGCATCCCGCCACCAACTGCCGCGGCCAGGCGCGCGGTGCGTTCCTGGAGGTCCTGCTGGCGAATCTCGCGTTTGCGCCTGCGCACAGGGGCCGCTCCCGTGTCCTTCTTGGCGTCACCTTCACCGCCCCGCCTTCGCGGGCTCCGCCTTCCCGAACCGCCCGAGGCGCCGCGGCGCGAGTCCTGATCGTGGCCAATTTCGCCGGGGGCTCCAGTGGACTTGAACCTCTTGGGCGCCGCGGCAGCCGCTGAGTCCCCTCCCTGCCGCAGATCTGGACGCTTTCGGGGACGGTGAACCGGTACAATGTCCGGGGCCTCGACACGAACCACCCTGGGACCTTTCATAACCGCCGGTTTGGGCACGACGCGCGGGCCCATGGGCTTGATCTTCTCGGGCACAACCTCTTGGGGTTCCTCCGCGGGAGGCCCCTGGGCTTCTTCCGACGCGTCGTCCCGGGCTTCGACAGGAACTTCCACTTGGGTTTCAGCGGAGGGATCGACGACCTCTACCGCCGGCTCGGTATCCCGGGCGGCTTCGGCGGTCTCTGCGGACGGGGTCTCATCAACTTCAGTGTCCGGAGCTTCGGCAACAACCTGATCGCTCTCGGCGACAGGTTCTTCGGCGGGAGGCTCTTCCACCACCGCAACCTTCTTGCGTTTGCGTTTTAGCTTCTCGGCCTCTTTGTGGGCCTTATCGAGATTCACGTGCGCAGTAGTCTCGACGGCGCTTCCGCCTGTGGAAGCCTCGCTGAACCACTCGGCAATAGTCGCAGCCAGACCGGCCTTGACCGTGGACATGTGGTTCTTGATCTCGATGCCCTCGGCTCGGCATTTTTCCAGAACGGTCTTGCTGGTAACGCCGAGTTCCTTGGACAGTTCAAATATCCGCTTTGCCAATTACAACTCCGTGCAGTTTCTCCCGGCGGCCTCGATCTTACCCGGCCACGTTCGGAAATCCGCGGTTTAGATCCATCGATTACTGGTTTTTATCGTCATTTTCGTCCGACACGGTGGATTCCGTTTCGTCACCGTCGGAAGGTTCTTCAGCAGCTTCGGCGGGTTCTTCAGCAGCTTCGGCGGGTTCTTCAGCAGCTTCGGCGGGTTCTTCAGCAACTTCTTCGCCAGCTTCGGCGGGTTCTTCAGCAGCTTCTTCGCCAGCCTCGGCGGTTTCTTCGACCGCCTGGACCTCGGCGGTCTCGGCGGCTTCAGCCGCTTCAGCAGCAGCCTGCTTTTCCTTTTCTTTCTCAGCAGCGACGCGTCTGGCCTCTTCGGCGCAGGTAATCACTATACTCTTTGCAAGAGCCTCGTCCAGGCCCAGGCCCTGCTCGCTGCTGATAAGCGGTTCGGCGCCCACTTCCTCGACGTCCAGAACGTTGACCATTCCCATAGCGATGATCTGATCTACTACCGTGGTATCGATACCATCGATCTTTCGCAGAGCCTTTTCCAGCACGTCAAGCCCGGAGTTGAACTCAACGGGCGTGAGAATGTCGATATCCCAACCGGTGAGCCTGGCGCCAAGCCGCACGTTCTGCCCACGCTTACCGATAGCCAAAGACAACTGATCCTCGGTAACTACAACGGTGGCCCGCCCCAACTCGAAACACAAGGCAATCTCCGAAACTTCCGCCGGACGCAGCGAGTTGGCGATAAGCGTCTTGGACGACTCGTTCCAACGAACGATATCGATCTTCTCACCACCGAGTTCTTCGACGATATTCTTGATCCGGCTTCCGCGAACACCGACACACGCGCCGACGGCGTCAACCTTCGCGTCGAGGGAGTTCACCGCAACCTTGGTGCGATACCCGGCCTCTCGGGCAAGGGCCTTTATCTCGATGATGCCTTCAGCCACCTCGGGCACTTCCAGGTCGAACAGCGCGCGAATGAAGTCCGGATGCGTTCGCGACAGGATTATCTTGACCTGGCTGGGATGCTCCTTGACGTCCAGCACCATTGCACGCAATCGCTCGTCGACCCTGTGGGTCTCACCGGGAATCTGCTCGGACCGCGGCATGAGCGCCTCGGTGCGCCCCAGTTCGACCACCAGGGAACCGCCTTCCCAGCGCACGGCTTTTCCGGTGACGATCTGTCCCCGCATCTCGAGATGTTCTTCGTATATACTGCCCCGCTCGGCGTCACGGATCCGCTGGATGATAACCTGCTTGGCGGTCTGCGCCGCTATCCGGCCAAGTGCGCGAACGGACATCTCCTCGCCATCAACGCTGGCGGTAATATCGCCGCTCTGGCGGTCTATCGCGACCTCGATCCCGTCGTCGCCGGAGTCTGGATTCGCCTTGCGAAGCGCCGAAAGCATAGCCGCTTCCAGATCGTCGAGTATCACGTCGCGATTGATATTCTTGTCACGGGCGAGCCCGTCTACCAGTCGAATCAGTTCCTGATTCATGATGTCGCCTTTCTTCCTTCCCGGCGATTTATCACCGCCGGGCCAAATTGTCTACAACCACAAAAAAAGCGGGTTTTTTAATAGCCCGCTTTGCAACTCGACGAGACCGGCGGAAGGGCGCATCGCACCCGTCCCTTATTGCCGGCGCGCATCAGCGCAACCGGCGGCGGCCTACCCCGGCGGTCCCAAACCCATGGCGGGACGACCGGTTCGCCGAGCAAACGGGGCCCTATACCGCTGCACTGGTTTGGACCTTATTTACACAAAGCGTCACTGGGCAACTCCCAGATAAAACATACCAAACGAATAAATAATTAACACACCAAAGGGGTAATTATAGATGTCCCTAACCCCGAGTCAATTAAAAAGCTGCAAGAATAAAGGAGTTTACACCGCCGCTTTCAGGCGAGAACAATCCCGCGCGCAAGCGAGAGAAAAGCAGTATCTTAATGCCGGGGCGCCCGGATATGAGATTGTGCTGGTGAACTCGCACCCGGCCAGATCGATTTCATCTTCCAGACGTCAAGTGACTTTAGCCTTACTTTCCCACCATCGCTGAAGGCGTCCAGTCCCCGATCGGCCGGATCGGTGAACGTGCGTTTGGTAATCGCTCTACCGGCGGCGAAGACCTCGACAACCGAGTGGTCGAGGAAGATATGCAGCGTAACGGGTCCATTGGCGGGGAAATAGGTTTTCGCGGCAATCGGAGGGCCCACCACCGCCCCGTCGGCGCCGAAGCGGCGAGTCGACGGTTCGTAGTATACGGTGACATGCTTTCGAGTGTCCTTTGAGACGCGCAACTTCACCCCGAATCGTTTGGCGGTGGCGTTCTGCGGATCGAAACTTGCTACTATCTCCAGTGCATTACCGGTGATACCCTTCAACAGACCGGGCGCCGATGAGTCTACGGAGCTCTCGCCCAGGCGCTTGTGTCCATATCGAAGGACCTGCAGTTCCGGTATCGGCCTCTGGATCAGCCTGCCTTCTTCGAATGTCAACACGCGGGGGATTGCGTGCATACCGTCCCAGTAGGGAACCTCCTTTGTGGGGCTCTTGCCCCCGCGCACCCAGGCGTGCATGATCTTCCGCTTCGAACCGTTGGGGCCTTTGTCGTCGACCATGTGGGGATTGGGGGCATAGTACTGGTTGGAAGGGTCGAGAATCTCGGCTTCGATGTTGTCCGGTGTGAACTCGAACTTCTTCTTCTCGTACCGGCCAATCCAGTAACGCACTGGTACAACGCCGATAATCAGCACGTGCTTCGCCCCGAAATCCAGCAGGTAGGGCAGTTCCCAGAATCGCCCGTACTTCCGGGTGGTGTAGATTCGATTGCGGTATGTCCAGCGCTCCAGATCGGGCGAGGTCCACAGCACCGCGGCCCCGGCGCCTTTGTACGCACCGCCGCAAAGTTGATACCACGTCCCCCCGTCCTTCCATATCTGCCCGTCCCAATGCACCGGCGTGCCCGGATAAGGCGGTTTGTCCATCACCAGCTTCTTCTTCCAGGTGAGCATTCCGTCGTAGCTTCGCGCCAGCACGCCCAGTGCGGTCTTGTGGGAGTTGTTGCCCGTGTAGATGAATGTGGGAATTCCCTTGTCATCGATCACCGTGTTGCCCGAGAAAACGGCAGTGCGGTCCCACGGTGAATCCGGCCACATGGCGATCGGAAGGTCCTTCCAGTGGACCAGGTCCTTGCTCACGGCGTGCCCGCGGCAGCATATGTCCCATCGGCCCGTACCCTTAAAGAAGGGCCACTGCAGGTAGAACAGGTGGTATCGGCCCTTGTAGAAGATCGGACCGTTGGCGTCGAACATGAATCCTATCGGCGCGATGAAGTGCCAGGTCGGGCGATGCGGATCGGCGGCCATTATCCGGCGTATCTCCATCGCCTCTTTGGCGAACTCGACCGGATCTTTGCTGCGAAAGCGAGTCGGCAGCGGTTCGAGTCGCGCCCGAAGCTGCCGGCGCCGCGCCTTGACTGCTTGAGCCCCTCCGCTGAGCGAAACGATTTTGTCGTCATCGAGGGCCCGATTCCACACCGCCGCGTGATCGATCTGACAGCCCTCCAGGCTCCAGGTCTTCTTCGAGACCGCGTGTCCGCCGATCAGCAGCGGGTCGGTCGTGTTGCGCCGCAGGGTCCCGGCGGCGGGAGTTTCTTTGACCAACACGCCATCTACGAACATCTGCAATCGCTTGCCGTCATAACGGACGATCAGGTCGCACCAGCGGTCGCGCTTGATAAAACCTTGCGGGATCCGCACCTGGTACACCCCCTTGGTCTCGACCGTGCCCAGCTCGAAACCCAGAGACGCTCCCGACTCTGAGCTGAACAGGTTGTATGATAGCTTCTTATGACCGCCATACTGCGAGAAAACGCCCGTGTTCGTCCCGGCCGTGAGATTGCGGAACCGCACGAGCATCGTCATGGCGCCGCCGCCGAGATTCAATTCACCGCCGACGCCGTGTTTGGCATCGAGATAACCGCCTGCCAACACGGCTATGCGACCGTCGCCTCCGCGGGCCAACGAGGCGAGGCGATCTTCTCCGCGGAGCGATTCGCCGAGTTTCACTTTCCCGCGGGGCGTCAGGGCGCTGTTCTTACCGGAAGAATCGTTCAGGTCCGCCAGATGCCACACCGCCACTGCATCGTCAAACACCGAAGCCGCCACGAGCCTGCCGCATACGACCAGGCTCACCAGCAAAACCGCCGCCGCCCCGGCGTAATGTATTTTCGGTATTCTCATCGCTCGTTTTCGCTTCCAGCCACACAGTCGGAGATTACAGGTTACGGTACGCCCGAAACGTGTGATAGTCAATCCCGGCAACTCCGGGGGGAGCGTTGTTTCGCGCCATTATCCACCAAAGAGCGAATCGGGGCTTGTGTCTCGGCACCATCGGCGATACCATCTGCGACAATCGAGCGGTGAGACAAGGCAATCCCAACTCCGCAGAGTGTCGCTAACTGGAATTTATTTAACTCCCAGGGAAAAGGAGCATCTTAAATGCCGAAGCATCCAGACATTGACAAGGTTATGATCATCGGTTCGGGCCCCATCGTTATCGGACAGGCGTGCGAGTTCGACTACTCTGGAACACAGGCGTGCAAGGCGCTCCGAGAACTCGGATACAAGATCGTGCTGGTCAACTCGAACCCCGCCACCATCATGACCGATCCGGGAATGGCCGACACCACCTACATCGAACCGCTCACCCTCGAGGCCATGACGCGGATCATCGAGAAGGAACGTCCCGACGCCCTGCTTCCGAACCTCGGCGGGCAGTCGGCGCTGAACCTCTCGTCCGAACTCCACAAGGCCGGAGTGCTCGAAAAGTACAATGTCAAGGTCATCGGAGTGCAGGTCGACGCTATAGAACGCGGCGAAGACCGCATCGCATTCAAGAACCTGATGGCCAAGCTGGGCATCGAGATGCCCAAGTCCGAAGCCGTCCTCAATGTCGAAGACGCCGAAGCGGTCGCCGCGAAACTGGGCTATCCGATAGTGATTCGCCCGGCGTACACCATGGGCGGAACCGGCGGAGGGCTGGTCTATAACGTCGAAGAACTGCGCGTCGTCGCCAGCCGAGGTATCGCCGCCAGCCTCATCGGGCAGATTCTCGTCGAAGAGTCCGTACTCGGTTGGGAGGAACTCGAACTCGAAGTCGTACGCGACGAAAAAGACCAGATGATCACCGTTTGCTTCATCGAGAACGTAGACGCAATGGGCGTACACACCGGAGATTCATACTGCACCGCGCCGATGCTCACCATCTCTCCGGAGCTTCAGGCCAAGCTCCAGGAGTATTCCTACCGTATCGTCAAGGCTATTGGCGTTATCGGAGGCACGAACACCCAGTTCGCACACGATCCGAAGACCGGACGAGTGGTGATTATCGAGATCAACCCGCGAACATCCCGCAGTTCGGCACTGGCGTCCAAGGCCACCGGCTTCCCCATCGCCCTGGTCTCCGCCAAGCTCGCCGGCGGACTGACGATGGACGAAATACCCTACTGGCGCGACGGTACGCTCGAAAAGTACACCCCGTCGGGCGATTACGTCGTGGTGAAGTTCGCTCGCTGGCCCTTTGAAAAATTCCGCGACGCCGAGGACAAGCTCGGTACGCAGATGCGAGCGGTCGGCGAGGTCATGAGCCTCGGGAAAAACTACAAGGAATCGTTCCAGAAGGCAATCCGGTCGCTCGAATCGAAGCGATACGGTCTGGGATTCGCCAAGGACTTTAACGACCGCCCGCTGGACGAGCTCATGGGGATGCTGGCGCATCCGTCGAGCGAACGCCAGTTCATCATGTACGAGGCCCTGCGGAAGGGTGCAACGGTCGAGGAACTTCACAAGCTGACCTACATCAAGGCGTGGTTCATCGAGCAGATGAAGGAGCTTGTCGAACTGGAAGAAGAAGTCCTGCAGTACAAGGGCAAGGCCCTGCCTGACGAACTTCTCCAGCGTGCCAAGAAGGACGGTTTCTCCGACAAGTACCTCTCGCAGCGGCTGGGCGTCGCCGAAGCCGATATACGCGCCCAGCGGATCGCCATGGGCGTCGTCGAAGGCTGGCATCCCGTGCCCGTCAGCGGTGTCGAGGATGCGGCGTATTACTACTCGACGTACAACGCGCCAGACGTCACCGAAGCAAGCGACAACCGCAAGATCATGATCCTGGGCGGCGGACCCAACCGCATCGGGCAGGGTATCGAATTCGATTACTGCTGCGTCCACGCCGCGTTCACGCTCAGGGATGAAGGGCTCGAGACCATAATGGTCAACTGCAATCCAGAGACGGTCTCGACCGACTACGACACCTCCGACAAGCTCTACTTCGAGCCGCTGACCGTCGAGGACGTCCTGAGCATCTACGAAAAAGAGAAGCCCGAGGGCGTTATCGTCCAGTTCGGCGGGCAGACGCCCCTGAACATCGCACAGGAACTCGCAGCCGCCGGCGTTAAGATTCTCGGAACGAGCCCCGACACGATCGACCTGGCGGAGGACCGTGACCGATTCGGAAAAATGATGGCCAAGCTCGGTATCCCCATGCCCGAATCCGGTATGGCCAGCACCGTGGAAGAGGCCATCGAGATCGCCAACCGCATCGGATACCCGGTGATGGTTCGACCCTCGTTCGTGCTGGGCGGGCGCGGGATGCAGGTCGTCTAC
>JADHXQ010000130.1 GCA_016782885.1 Phycisphaerae bacterium
ACTCAGATCGCCGAGCGTGTGGGCGTCTCGCGGCGGACCGTCTGGCGGATCGCCAACGGGCAGTCGCGCCCGGACCTCCAAACAAAAATCGCCGACACCGTCGAAGGGATCCGCCAGGCCACGATCCGCCTCGCCGCCCGCTGGATGAAACCGCTCCTTCAAAAGCAGATCGAAGTCGCCCTCGCCGGCGAAGGCGAGACGGCCCGCAAAGCCCGCGAGTTCCTGCTGAAAACGTTCCTGCTCGCGCTGCCGCCGCGCGCCGAAAAACGCGAACCCCGCCGCGAAAATAACGAGCCGCTCGAAAGCCCCGCCCGGTTCAACAGCCTGATGGAATTATCGCCCGAACTGCAGGGGCGGATGAGCGAAGAACTAGATCTAAGCCGCCCAAACGCTCCCCCCGACCCCGCTTCCGACCCTGCTCCTTCCGCCCCCGCTCAGGACGATTTTGTCAGTGATGCCGAAGGCAAAAAGGAGAATGAAGAGAAAAAGGAGGATGAAGGCAAAAAGGACAAAGACGACAAAGACGACAAGAAAGTCAAAAAGCCGTTCGATCCGTTTGCTGAATACGTTGACGGCCCGCATGGCACGAAGGTTCACGTCCATGCCCTGGCGTTGGAGCGTGAGTACCTCGCGGAGCTGGAAGCCAACAAGCACAAACGGCCAAGACGTTACGTCAAACGCGCCCCGAACAAGTATCACTTTCCTTGAGACGGCACGGCGCCGTCGATTGCTTGCCGCTGCGGGCGGGCAATATGTTTTTTGACAAGTGAATATGGGTTTAGATTTACCCCGGATACCTCACGGGATATTGGCGCACGGGAAAACTACATGGTTATGGCAGATTCGTCCCGGCGTGGTTAGAATCTTCTTCATGGCCGTCCTGTGGACATATCGTGTGCGTTACGCAGTTTTGACTGCCATCGTGATTGCTGTGTTTTCCACCGATCTGCGCGCGGCGGGTGAGAATCTCGTAACCAACGGATCGTTCGAGGCCGCCGGGAGCGGTTCGGCAACGGCCAGGGGCTGGAATGGCGACGGGGCGGTGTACTCGCGGGACTCAGGTGAGGCGCGAACGGGCAAATATTCGCTGAAGTATGTCAATGCCGACGCCGGGCGGTATCGGCTCTGTTCGCGGCCGGTCCCACTCCGTGCCGGGTGGAAGTGCCGCTTCAGCGTCTGGGTGAAAACCAAAAACATCGCTGGGAACGATTCGGGGGCATCGATTTGCCTGGAGTGGTCCGGCGCCGACGGCAAGTGGATGGGCGGAACGTATCCCCAGGGCGTCAAGGGCGCCGGCGACTGGACGAAGATCCAAGCCGTTACGCGCGTACCGCCCGAGGCGGCGCGGTTCAGCCTGACCTGCTACGTTCGCAAGGGCATGACCGGTACGGCGTGGTTCGACGATGTCGAACTGGTCCGCGTGGCCGAGGCGCCCATGAAGACCATGCTGCTGTCGCCGGTCTATCGTGGAAGGATAACGGACCAGGGGCCCAGGGACGTTCGCGTGGGCGTTCGATTGAACCTTCGCGACTGCGGTCTGCGGTCTGGGCAAGTCAAGGTGTCGGCCCGGATCGTTGCTTCCGGCGGCGACAAGAGTTTCGGTTCGGCGACGCTCCAGCCGCGCGGTACGGAACCGCTGGTGCTTTCGGTTCGCACCGGCGACCTGGCGGCGGGGCGGTATCGGGTGGTCGTCAGTCTGACCGGGCCGGGGAACAAGGTGATGCAGACTCTCGGTCACGATCTCGTCCGAGTGCCGAAGGGCTTTGCGCCCACGTGCGCCATTGACGAACACCGGCGGCTTATCGTGCGTGGAAAACCGTTTTTTCCGCTGGGTATGTACTGGTCGGGCATCAATGCGAAGGAACTGGAGATTTACGCCGCCAGCCGGTTTAACTGCATCATGCCTTACGGTCGCCCCACAAAGGCCCAGATGGACCTTGCCGGCAAACACGGGATCAAGGTGATCTACTCGATCAAGGGTCTCTACGCGGGCAGCAAGTGGTGTCCCTCCGGTATCAAGACGGCGGCCGACGAGGAGCGGGTAGTCCGAGCGACTCTTCGCCGCTTCCGCGATCATCCGGCGCTGCTGGCGTGGTATCTCAACGACGAACTGCCCCAGTCGTACATGCCTCGCCTGGCGGCGCATTGGAAGTGGACGGACCAAGAGGATGTCAACCATCCGGCGTGGGTTGTGCTGTACCAGTACCGCGAGGTTGCCGATTACATCGAAACGTTTGACGTGATCGGCACGGACCCGTACCCGATCGCGAGCAACCCGGCGTCGATGGCGGGTCGGTGGACGGCAGAAACGTTTAAGCAGACCGGCGGCGCCAGGCCTCTGTGGCAAGTGCCACAACTCCACAACTGGGCCAATTACCGCAAGACAGCCTCTGCCAAGAAGGGGCAACGCACCCCCACGCGCGACGAGGTGCGGTCCATGGCCTGGCAGTGCATCTGCAAAGGCGCCACCGGGCTGGTTTTCTACTCCTGGTACGACGTCCGCCGAAACCCCGACGTGTCCTTCGATACCCAATGGACCTATCTAAAAGCCATCGCGGCGGAGATCGACGCGGCGGCTCCGATGCTCCTGTCGATCGCCCCGGCGCCCGCTGTGCAGGCCCGGTGCGACCCGGCCAAGCCGACATGGATGTACTGGCTGGCGCGGACTTACAAGGGCAAGGGCTACATCTTTGCCGTAAACAACGGTGACGCTGAGGGAACGGCGGCTTTCACGCTCGGCGGGGGGGTTCGAAGCGTTCGCGTCGCAGGCGGAAACCGCACCATCGGCATCAAGGGCGGCAGCTTCACTGACACGTTCAAGAAGCTTCAGGTTCGCATATACGAATTGTCGTATTGACCGCATCCGACAGAAGGAGCCGAGAGCGTTACAGTTAAACCCCTCACCGGCGGCTTGTCCTGAGCCGTGCCGAAGGGGCAACCGGCCCGCGCTCGCACGGAATCAAATTTCCTATCAGTAATCCTATCCAGGTGCATCGCTTTGGGCATCCGCATTATCCGGACACTCGGGGGGGGGCGTTGGCGTCGCCGGTTCATTGCGCCGGTTTGGCGTGTTGACGGTTCGTGCGATCGCGTAGGACAACGGTGTGATGGCGAAACAGCGCACAAAGAATCTGGTCAAGGGCATTTTGCCGAGAAGTCGAGCCAGTGGGGGAGAGAGGCGATAGTACGCGGCCACCAGCTTCCGCCCGGAGCAACTGGTCGCCAGCCGCTCGTCGCGGAACTGTCGTAATGCCGATACCTGCCAACAGTCTTCGGACCCGCAGCAGGCAGTTGCAATGAAACATCCTCCTGCCGCCGCCTTGCCTCCGGGAACCTCATTCCAGAAGGCGGAATCGAGATTGCCTGGTTTTCGAGCGTTATGTTTCTTGAAGAGCGCCAGCAGCGGCATCAACTTCTCGTTTCCAATCTCGGAAGACATCGCGTCTCCGAACCCGCCGAAAGCCGCTTGCATCGAGGCGCGAAATATAAGCTCAGATTGGATGACCTGCTCCAGTGGCGTTTGCCCTTTGTCGTTCTTCGCGTTTGCATCGGCTCCTTTTTCGAGAAGAACCCGACAGCAATCGAGCTTTTCATCCTTGTCCTGTGCCGCATTGTGCAGGGGAGTATCGCCGTTGGCGTCCCTGGCGGTTGCATTTGCCCCGCGGTCAAGCAAGGCTCCCACCTCCGGGGTATTACCCGTTGCCACAGCCGCGAACAACTCGTTGTCGAGGGTTTTCTGCCGGCCTGTGGCCTGTTTCTCCGTGTGCTTACGGAGTATCGCCACGGATTCCGGGCGGTTCTGTTGTGCGGCCAACTCCTGCGGGGAGCGTCCCTGGTTGTCTCGTATCGCCAGGTCAGCCCCTTTTGAAATCAAGAACTCCAGGGTTTCAGTGTGGCCATTCACGGCGGCAAACTGAACCGCCGCGATACCATACTTCTTTTCCTTTGCATTGATGTTCGCGCCCTTTGAAAGAAGCAGGGCGATCAGGTCTGTCTTGCCTTGCAATGCGGCAAGGTGAAGCGGTGTGGATCCGTCATTAGGATTTACCGCGTCGATGCTTGCGCCCCGCGATATCAGGAGTTCGGCTACTTCACAATTTCCGGTTAAGGAATTGAGGTGCAGCGGCGTGACACCGCCCGGATTCGGCGAAGTGACGTCTGCCCCGTGATCGATCAGTACTTTCGCGATATCGAGATGACCGGCGCCTGTGTCCAGAGCTGTGTGCAACGGGTTGCATCCGTCCTTCATTTCCTCCGCGAGTTTTGGATTCTCCTCGAGAATCAGTTTAACCGTATTGAGATCGCCTTCGCTGACCGCGGTGTGAATATCCGCAGTTGCGACCAGTTCCCGGGTGTGCTTCTCCTCTCCGCCTTGAATCTTCCTGACCAGCTTCTCGCATTCCATTTTCAACTCGGGATGGAGCCCGGCGGCATCGCGGATTGCGGGAATGCAATCTTCATCGGCGGTCTCGGAGAGCACCTGGAGAATACGTTTCTTGTATACGACAAGAGCATCGACATTCTGCTGCCACGAGCGTCGCAAGTCTTCGAGAAGCGCGGGGTGGGCCTTCTTGCCCAACGACACGAGCGGCGCGATCGCCCGGTCGTCATTATTCAGCAGGGCGTGCGTGAGCCGCTCGACAGCCTTCGGCGAGTCCAGCCCGGCCAGCGCCCGCATGACAAGCTCCGCCCCGATTCCGTATGTGTGAGCGCCGATAATAATCGCCTCGAAGGCGGACTCTCCCATGAGCGTCTTGAGTTCCTCGGCGCCGCCCACAGCATACAGCAGTGCCGCTCCAATTCCCCCGGCCTCTTCGCTTCCCGGAGAATACATCTGCTTGATCAGGTCGATGGATTCAGGCGCCAATCCCGCGAGAGCTCTCGCCCGAAACGACTCATAGTTCACATCCGCCGCTGTGACTTGTTGGAGGATGGCTCGCCGCTCAGCAAGATCGGTCAGACCGCTGCCGATTTTCACGCTGTCCTCGATCTCCTCGCACCCCAGGAGTCCCTGGGCGATGACCCATGGCAGGTCATCCGCCGGAATCTGCTGGCGGAGTTTGGCCTGTCCCTGCGGAAGCAACAGGAGATTCGATGCCGCTTTGCCAAGCAAGTGCGTCTCAGAAGTGTCGCCGGGCTTGTGCCGATGATTCTCGACGATCAGAAGAATCGCGTCGGGACTGGCGGGCGCGTTGATGTCCCGAAGGAAACGGCTCAGTTTATTGGTTGAGCCCCATTTCATTTGCCCTTTTTGGACGGCGGTCATGAAAAGGTCAACCACGTCATCACGGACGGCGGGGTCCGCCAGTTCTTTCCAGGCTTCGTTGTACTCGTCGGCGGCGGCGAGCTTGACCAGGCCTGCCAGGGCGGTTTTTGCGGCTGGATCGCGGCGGGCATCCGTGGCGCCGGGCTCCTCGCCGGGCACTACGAGACTTTTCCCGCAGCCGGGACACGTTTCGGTGCTACCGGCCAAAGAGTCCGGAACGCTCATGGATTCGCCGCAATGGGGACATTTGAAATCAATCATTAGCTACTCCTCATGCCGGTGCTCTGCAATCACCGATAGTAACTTTAAGCCAGCCGGTCACTTGGCGGGCGGTGCAGGCCCGTCGGCGAGCGGGGCGGCCTCCGCGCTTTGCAGGTAACGGAAGATGTCGTTGTCGGCGTCGAGTACGAGGGATACGTTCCCGCCGAGGGTAGTGCGGTATATCTGCAGGCTCTTCCAGAAGGCATAGAACTCCGGGTCGAGACCGTAGGCTTCGGAGTAGATTTTGGCGGCTTCCGCGTCTGCGAGGCCCATGGTGGTCTCGGCCTCTCGATATGCTTCTGAGAGGATACGGTCGCGTTCCCGCTGGGTCCGTCCGGCGATGTCTCTGGAGATTTTTTCGCCGCCGGCGCGGTATCGGTCGGCGATCTGTTCCCGCTCTGAGATCATGCGTTCGTAGACTCGTTCCTGGACCTGCGGGACGAAGTTGATGGACTTGATGCGGACATCGACAAGCTCGATCCCGAGTCTCCGGACTTTTTTGGCGGCACTGGTGAGGATCTTGCTGTTGAGGACTTCCCGCCCCTCGAGTATCTGCTCCCTCCTGACAGAAACCGAGATCGTTTTCCGCCCGGGCGCCGGGAGGGTGGTGCCCTTTGCGGGGGGCTCTTTTTCGGCGGGGACGGTCGTCGGGAGACCCACGTCGGACAGTCCGGGCACGGTATTGGCGGCCTTGACCATCTCGGCGTCCGCGAGGAGCGGGCGGTTGGTGTTCCGTACGGCTTCGATGAGGATGTGCCCCGAGATGACGTCGCGGGTCTCCGAGTCGATGATGTCGTCGAGCCTCGTTTTGGCCATCGCCTCGTCCTTGACGCTCTGGTAGAAGAGCAGGGGGTCGACGATGCGCCATCGGGCGAAGGTGTCGATGAAAATGAACTTCTTGTCCCGCGTGGGGATTTCGGTGGCCTCGCCGTCGAATTCGAGGAGGCGTTTCTCGAAGCGGTGAACGTGTTGTACGAAGGGGAGCTTCCAGTGGAGGCCCGCGGTCTTTATCACACCGCCGACGGGCCGGCCGAACTGGGTGATGATGACCTGCTCCCACTCCTGTACGGTATAGACCGCCGAACCGAGGACGATGATCGCCGCGAGCAGGGTTCCCAGCAGCAGCCAGACAGTGAGCTTTGTCATTCTGATCCTCATAGTCCGGACTCCTTCCGCAGCGTCGAGGCGGTCTTTGGTGCGGGCAGCGGTCTTATGGGGGCGGCGGATCGCAATGCTTTCTCGAGGTCGAGGACCTGGAGTGGTCCGCCGTGCTTCTGATCGACCACGTAGATGTGCTTGAGCCTCGGGAGCACCTCGGCGATGACCTCGAGGTAAAGCCTCGTGCGGGTGATTTCCTTGGCCCGTGCATACTCGCCCAGGAGTTTTTTGAACCTCGCCACGTCGCCCTGTGCCTCGTTGACGCGTTTGATCCGATAGCCTTCCGCCGTCTGCAGCATTTTCTTCGCTTCGCCCTCCACCTCGGGGATGGTCCTCATGAGCACCCTGTTTGCCTGGTTGACCGTCGTCTCCATCTCCTGGCGGGCCCGGTTGACATTGTTGAACGAGTCGCGAACCTTCTTGGGCGGGGTAACGTTTTCGAGTTCCACCGCCACGATGTCGATCCCCGCGCCGAAACCGTCCAGGGCCTTCTGGAGCCTTGTCTTGACTTCCAGGGCGATCTCGGACCGCCGTTCGGTAAGGACCTCTGTGACGCTGGAGTCGCCTACCACCAGTGCCATCGCCGCCCTGGAGACATCGTAGATCGTTTCCTCGGGGTTCTGGATATTGAAGAGGTAATCCCGCGATCCCTTAATTTTGTACTGCACGATCCACTCGACATTTGCGGCGTTCTCGTCCCCCGTGAGCATCTGGGCCTCCTTGGGCACTTCCTTGAACTCCGACCGTCCGGTCTCGGAGACGCCGGAGGTGCGGAAACCGAACTCGAGCTTATGCACTCGGCCCACTTTTACGGGGATGGCGGCGTCGATCCCGAGCGGGAGTTTCCAGTGCAGCCCCGGTTCCTCGATGCTGGCGAACCGGCCGAATCGCAGGATCACCGCTTCCTCCTCCGTGCCCACGGTGTACACGCTGCCCCAAATGAGAACCACCGCCAGCACGACGGCGGCGCCGATCTTGATGTAGCGGACCGGGATCGACCGGATGAACCACACCAGATCGTCTAAGTTCTGGATGTCCCTGACGTGCATACCGTCGCGCTCCTTTCAAGGGGGCGGTAACTGATAGAAAATTTAATTCCGCGCGGGTTCGCCGGTGGGTTGGCCCTTGCTGCTCTGAAGATAATATCGCATGCGATCCCGGCATCGTCAAGGATAGAGTTCAGCCACGCGGTCTTTGATTCCGGAGACGCGATGCTCCGCAAACGTTCAGCGATCGGGGCAGACGTAATTTGCGGTAAAAACGTTGCACTGCTTTTGGCTTCATCTCCGATACCATAATAGTTGGCGACAGTTGGAAATAGTTGGCGTCGAAGGGGGTTCTTATATATTATCAGGGCACAGTGTCGTAATACTGTCCGGCCGCACACGAAAGGAGACAACGCCGCGACCGCCCGATTTAGCCGTTGCCACTACTACAAAATGCGCAGTTCCATGAAATACTCCGCGATTTTTCAATCAACAATCGCCCTGTTTATACTGGTATTGATTACTTCCGGTTGTACGGAAAGCGTGCAGCAGTATGTCAAACTTGCAGGCTGGTCGCAGTCGCCGGACAAACCTGTCGTGATATCCGGCGCCTCCGAGTCGGATGCTGCTGCTTTCGGGGGCAGTTTCAAAGAGATGTCTAAAGCGGACTGGCGGGTGCTGGAAGGCATTGCCCCTCGGCCGATATGGGATCGCCTCGCCCGCATGCAGGACCGGGCCGCCGGGCGCGGTCGCCAGGCGAAGTCCGGCGAAACCCAGGTCGTCAAGACTCCCGCGGCGCCCCCGCAAAAAATACCTGTAACGAGACTTCTGGACGGAAAGGTCCGGTTTTTTTATATCTTCAAGCACATTGGCGGACCGAAGATCACAACCTCGCAGAACCCCGAGACAAAAGAGCGCAAGATAACCGCCGTCGCCGCCGATCTTAAACCAATTACCGCGCTGCTCACGCAGAATCTGGGGACCAAGGCCGCCATCACAGCCCTCCCTAACCGCAACGGGCTGTCTGTCACGTGCGACCCCAAGGTAATGAACGACGTTCTTGCAATCATATCCGACGCCGACACGCCGCCCAGACAGGTGGAGATATCGGCGAGAATCTTCGAAGTGAGCCACGACTTCGATTTCCAATACGGCGCCAAGACGGTCATCAATCATATCACATCAGACAACACCCAGGCCGTCGGCTCGGCATTCAGCGCCAGAAACTTCGTCAACGCGGTAGCCGATCCAACTGTCGGAAACCTCTCTGATCCGGGAGGCGCCATGAGGCTTATACAGATTATGGAAAAAGCCGGCGTCAGGCTGGACCTCACCTTCCAGGCGCTTGCCAGCTCCGGAATGGTCAAGGTTGTCGCCGCCCCTCGCATGACTGTGGACTCCGGACAGACCGCCTATATGCAGGCCGGGCAGGAGATGCCCGTGGAGACCGCCGAGGTACACCAGGCTGATGTCGTGGTCACAAGGAAACTGGTCTACAAGCCGATCGGTGTTCAACTGCACGTAACTCCGCGGGCCACCGGGACAGATTCTGTCAAACTGCACGTGGTAACCAGTCTCTCGGCGGTTTCCGGTTTCTCGCCGCTGCCGACGCTGGATTCGGCGTTCGTGGCTAATCCGACGCTGGTAAATCCAATAATAGATTCTCGCGAAGCCATAACCCACGTAACTATCAGGGACAGAAACACGCTGGTTATCGGCGGGATGAAGATGATCCGCAAGGTCAGCCGCGAGAGCAAGATACCCGGCCTGGGCGACATTGCGTTCTTTGAATGGCTGTTCAAGAACGAGCGCTCCCAGAAGCAGGTCAACGACCTCTACTTCTTCGTGACTCCGCGTCTTATACGCGCCAATTCGCAAACCGCGACTCCCACGCTCTATTACGTCAGGGAAGCCTCCAGGAACACCACCACACGCCCTCAAAATCCCCCCGTAGCCCCGAAGTAATAACCCTTGCGGTCTTCTCGGACCGCTCAACGAAATGGAAGAACTTATGAGCGATAATCTGGAAGCCGGTCGGGCGTTCCTGGCTGGAAAAGCGAACGAAGATGATGTGACCGTCCTGCCCAGCGGGCTGATGTACAAGGTGATTGACGCCGGCGAAGGCGCGACGCCCGGGCCGAGCGACCAAGTGACGGTTCACTACCGCGGTACGCTGATCGACGGGACAGTGTTCGACAGTTCTTACGACCGCGGTCAGCCGGCGACGTTCCCGGTCAACCGCGTGATCGCCGGATGGGTCGAGGCGCTGCAACTGATGAGCGAAGGCTCAAAGTGGGAGTTGTACATCCCGTCGGAACTGGCGTATGGGCGCGGCGGGGCGGGCGGGGATATCGGGGCGAACTGCACGCTGATCTTCGAAGTGGAACTGATCGAGATCGTCTGAAGCAGGTGCTAGGTTCTAGGTCTTAGGTTCTGGGTTAAAACCTAACACCAAGCACCTAAGACCTGGAACCTGCCGTTACCGCTTCATGTGAATGATCGAGCGGATCGAGGTTACGGGGATTCGTATTTCCAGGAGTTTGGGTTCGCTGCTGAGGACCACGTAGTCAGCTCCGACCTCCGCCACCTTGTACCTCGAGAGTATCTTCGTTGTCGAGACGGTCAGTTCGTAGGCGCCGCCGCACGGGCTCAATCCGACTGTCTGGCCGGGCTTGAGCACCGCCAGCAGGCCCGCGGCGCCTTTGGCGCCTTTGGGGTCTCCGTAATAGTCCGCCGCGGCTATCGCTACGGTTGCGGTCAGGGCGACAAGCACCATCAACAATATTGCATTTCGCATTGGACAGGCCCTTTCATGGTTTCTATGCGCGTGCAATTATTGTCGCCTGCGACGGTGGGTATCGCAAGGCCCTGGCGTTATCCATTGTCATTTGCGTCGGGAGCGTCCGGTGCGGGTGGAACTTCATCGGGCAGGGGGGGCACTGTTGCCCACTGATCGACCTTGTCCGGTGAACTGCGGAACACTTCATTCCAGTCCACTTTTCCGGTGGCCTGCATCAGTACGAAGAGGGTGGCGATGGCGCCCACGGTCAGCGCCAGACCGGTCATGCCCACCCAGAAAAACGCGTAACTGAAGCCCACCAGGTAGACCACCTGCGCCGCGGCGACATATATCACCGCGAACTTCACGCCCGCCACCAGGCGCATATAGCTGACCACCAGCGCCGTGCTGACGGCAGCGCATATCCAGAACGCCGCGTGGATCGAGATCAGGTCGACCAGGTACGCCATCAATATATGGAAAGCGAAGAAGCCCGCCGAAATGAACAGGTAGTGCATCGGATGCAGGGGCAGTTTTTTCAGCACGACCACCGTGAACAGTACGGTGAAGAAAAACGCCAGCGATACCGGCGCGAAGAAACTCATGCGCGCGGCGATCGGACCGGCGTTGGTGCGCGCGGGCATTTCGATGCCCATCGTCTGGTTGGCCCGCATGGACTTGTACTGCCACACCGCCGCGGCGCCGCCGTCGTCTGTCTTGGCCGGCGCTGTCGGGCTCACCGCTCCCTTGGGATAGTCGATATCCGCAAAATCGGCGCGGCACGTCAGTGTGAAGTTCCGCAGCAGGCCCGGACGGCCCGCCGTGTGCCATTGCGACGAATACGCCCAGCGGTCTCGGGCGCGGGTGGTGTACTGCACCTCGACAGTGCGCCTGGCGCCTGCGCTTACAGGGACCTCGAGTGTATTCGAGACGCCATGCCTCGTAGAGTCGAGCGGCTCGACGACGACGTCATCCACTGTGAACGTCATCTCCTCGAGAGAGTGGACGTTGTCGGGCAGTTTGAACAGGAACGCGGCGTCCTCTTTCGACTCGCCAAGCTCGTAGGTCCCTCTGAATTTTACCGTGTACGTGCTGAACCACAACAGGCCCTTGTAGCGATTGTGATGTTCAAAGCTCACGTCAACATCGCTTTGGATCGGAGTGTCGTATTCGCCGCGGTTCATCTCCGTGATCCCGCCGGTCAGGACGCAGGGAGTGCATTGCACAATACCCGCAGGCCCCCACATCGTGTCGACCTCCCGGCTGAGCGACTGGGCCAACTGGTCGGTCCGGTAGTCGATGGCGTGCCCGAGTATGGCCCAGGCGGCGCTTACGACTGCGAAGATAAATGCAATTGCTGTAAATCGTTGCGCGTTCATGTCAGTTTCCTTTCTCTTTGCCTCCGCAGCCGCGGGCCTCCATGCCCCACGGCTTGCAGTTACTTCGCCTGATCCAGAATCCCCTGGAGGAGGTTCACGTAGTTTGTCAGAGCTTTGCGTCCCCTGGCGGTCTGGGCCACTGCGGTGCGGGGCTTCTTGCCCTTGAAGCTCTTGGTGATCACGACGTACTCGGCGCGCTCCAGCGCGGCAAGGTGCGTCGACAGGTTCCCGTCGGTCAGGCCCAGTTGGGCCTTCAGATCGTTGAAGTCGATGCTTTCCAGCCCGGCAAGCGTCGCCATTATCGCCAGTCGCGTTCGCTGGTGAATCACATCGTCAATCAGGTTGTGGGGTTTGTCCTGGCCCACGCTAACTCGACCTTCCTTGCAAGCGGTGTCAACCGCCGTGTCTGATCCATACGATGATTCCGTAAACGATGTGGAACCCGCCGAACGTTATCCCCAGCGTCCAGTAGGGGGCTGTTCCGGGCTCCAGACCGGGAATCGAGTACTGGTAATTCCACGCCGTCAGCAGGCCGGCCAGTATGAACGCGATGCCCATCGCGCGCAGTTCGCCGGCGGAGAAAAGTCCGATCTGCCACAGCGTCACGCCGTAGAACGTCATCCATATCGGCGGGACCAGGCCCCACTGGTTCGGTCCGTCACCCGTGTACCAGCGATGCATTATCGCAAGTGTCAGACCGACCCCGGCGACAAAGGGCGGGAGTATGGTCATGAGGATGCGCCGTTTGATCGGCGACCAGAAGGGCATGCCCTGTTTGCGCTCGCGGATGTACGTCAGGACGGCGGAGGATGTGAACGCCGTGATAAACACGCCGGCCCACACGAGCAGGTTGATCCACAACGCATCGGCGGGCATGTTGTCGGTCACCCACGCGTCGGCGGCGACCCCCCCCAGGGCCGCACAGCCGGCGAGGATGCCCGACAGCCCGCTCATCGTCGAGTAGCGAATCGGGCGTTCCATTAACTGGCGAATTACCGTGAGATTCTCAGCAGCTTTGTCCGCATCCATCTCGAGTTCTCCTTGATACGACTACCGGTGCGACTCTGTGTTGTTCGATGCGGGCGCCCGGACAATTCCGGAAAACCCGCGTTCCTGACCAACGCACTTTGTATTACAAAGTACTTTGTAACATATCGGCGGGAGAACGCAAAGACTTTTCTGATTTTTTTTTCGAGCCTCGAAAAAAACGCCCTTCCGGCTCGGCGGGGCAGGTGGGGTCAGAGCGCCATTAGACACTAGGCGTGCGTCCCGATATGTGCCTGGTGTCTAATGGCGCTCTGACCCCATCC
>JADHXQ010000033.1 GCA_016782885.1 Phycisphaerae bacterium
TGCAGTTCACAAACCCGATCACCGAAGGCGAAGTCCGCGAGCTGCTCGCAGGCGCACCCGGTATCAGGATCGTTGACGACCGCGAGAGCAGCTACTTCCCCATGCCACTCGACGCCGACTCCGCCGACGACATCCTCGTCGGGCGAATCCGCGGCGATATCAGCCAACCGGACGGATGCGGTATCGAAATGTTCGTCAGCGGCGACCAGATCCGAAAAGGCGCAGCCCTGAACGCGGTACAAATCGCCGAGTTGCTGTAACGCTATGAGCGCCCAGACGCCTAATCGCAATATCAAGATGGTGATTGCTTACAACGGTGCGGCTTATCATGGCTGGCAGCGGCAGGCGGCGGGTATCGACACCGTGCAGGAACGCGTCGAGACCGCGGCGATGCATGTTGTCGGGCATCGGCTGGCGATCCATGGCGCCGGGCGGACTGACGCGGGCGTTCACGCAACCGGGCAGGTGGCCAACTTCCACTCGTCCAACATGCGCATTCCGCTGGGCGGGATGCGCCGGGCGATTAACTCGCGACTGCCTGCCGACATTGCGGTGCGATCGGCCAGCGAGGCGCCCGAGGGCTTTCAGGCCTCGCGGTCGGCGGTGGGCAAGACGTACCGCTATCGGATCTACACCGCCCCAATCCGCCCGGTGGAGTTGGCTGCGCAGGTGCTGCATTACTGGCGGCCGCTCGATGTCGAACTGATGCAGGCCGGCGCCAGAAGGCTCGTCGGGACCCACGATTTCGCCGGTTTCGCCACCTCCGCCGACAAGCGGGAAGATACCGTCCGGACGATTTACCGATGCGAAGTAGCCCGCGCGGGCCCTGAAATAGAGGTCGCCGTCCGCGGTAACGGGTTCCTGTACAATATGGTCCGCAATATAGTCGGAACGCTGATGGACGTGGGGCGCCGGCGTTGGGGCCCGCGGCAGATAGACGCCATCCTGGAGACGCGCGACCGCCGCCTCGGCGGACCCTGCGTACTGCCCGACGGACTGACGCTCGTCTGTGTGCATTATCGACCCGAAGACCTCCAAATGGCGCCAAACCCACTGAAAACACAAGGAATATGACCATGGATAAAGCCGAACTGGCCGCTCGTGTCAAGGAAGCGGCATTTCTCGAAGGCGATTTCATCCTGAGATCGGGACAACACAGCAAGTACTATCTCGACAAGTACCTGTTCTCGTCCGACCCGGAGATACTGGCCGAGTTCGGCAGGCGACTGGCCGAACACGCCGACGATGCCGACATGATCGCCGGACCCGAACTCGGCGCCGTCGCCCTGGCGGCGGCTACCGCAATGGCGTGCGCCAAGCCCTTTGTAATCGTCCGCAAGGCCGAGAAGGACTACGGGACCAGCAAGCTCATCGAAGGCCCGCCCGTCGAAGGCCAGCGCGTCCTGCTCGTCGAGGACATCGGAACCACCGCCGGCGCCGCCCTCGGCGCCGCCAAAACGCTCACCGAAGCTGGCGCGACGATCACCAAGATGGTCTTTGCAGTCGATCGCCTCCAGGGCGCCCGCGAGAACGTTGAGGCCGCCGGTTTCAGCTTCGCTGCGCTGCTGACGAAAGAGGATATGGGCATTTAGCCGATGTCACAACTGGTTCACAGTGTTTTGGGGATACCACGCTCCGTCGGCGGGCGGTTCTGTTGGGTAATCTATGGTTGGGTTGACGGTAAGGGGTTGTGTGCCAGCGGGTTGTGGTGGTGGGTGCCGCGGTATTGGTTTGGGTGTCGCAGGGTGTCACAGGTGGTTGGAGTGTGACGTGTCGGGGGTTGGCGGGGTGGTGGGGGTGTTTTGATAATTTCCTGTTTTTGTGGTGGAATGTGCTTGACATTGTCGCGCCTGGAACATACAAACCGGTTGGTATGGTAAGGAAGCGAAAAGGCGACAAGACGCGGCGGGCGCTCCTGGATGCCGCGTTCGAGGTGATCTGCCGCAAGGGATTCCAGGCCGCGGGCATCAATGAGATCCTCGAACTGGCCGGTTTGACCAAGGGGGCGGTATATCACCACTTCCGCGGTAAGACCGCGTTGGGTTACGCGGTTGTCGAGGAAATCGTCGGTGAACTGATCGCCCGGCGGTGGATATCGCCGCTTACCGCCGAAGGCGATCCGCTTACAGCCGGGGGCGATGGCGCCGCCGATCCGTTGACCGTGATCGGGAAGGCGATGCGCACCGCGGCTGGGGAGATCGACGATCGGGATATCGCGCGGGGCTGTCCGCTGGGGAACCTGGCCGCGGAGATGTCCGCCCTTGACGAGGGTTTCGCCAAGCGAATTGACGCGATCTACCAGCGATGGCGTGACGCCCTGTCCGCGGCGCTGCCCGCCGGCGACGACGATCCGGAGCGAATAGCGACGTTTATCGTCGCAACGCTGGCTGGATGCCTCGCCCAGGCCAAGGTTCTCGCCCGCCGCGACATATTGCTCGACGGTATTACGGAAATCGAGTTCTATCTCTACCAGCTCCGCACCGGCGGCGCCGAACCGCCCGCCGTCAAACGAACCGCCAAGCCGCGCGCCGCCAAACCAGTCGCCAAGCCGCCCGAATCCGCGCCCAAGCCGGAACCCGAGCCCGAGCCGGAATCGCGATACGCCCCGCCGCCGCCGGAAATGGAGGACTTTTTGTTATAGTTTTTGTTATAGTTATAGACTATCGCCAAGGCGATATCGCTGCCGCGGGGCCCGGCGCCTGCTCGCATTCTTCCAGAATATCCAGCGGATTCACGCTCGGGCCTTTCAGTTCCCTGACCACGTGGAGATATATCATAGCCGTCTCCACATTCTGGTGCCCAAGCAGCTCCTGTATCTAGCGGATATCGGCCCCGCTCAAGATGCGTTCTTTCGTGGTGAATCCACTGTCTCGAATTTGTGGCCGGTCTTGTCTCTGGCGAACTGGAGAAACTCCCTGACCCAACGCACGAGGTACGGCGCGTGCTCGGTTTTTACTAACTTGCGGCGGATGAGGTATTTGTGATACTCATTCAGGATTTTGTCCAGCTTGTTCATTCTGCACCGTATATTGAAACCCTGTGCCAGGGATCATGAGACATAGTATATTATACCGTACAGAGGCCTAACAAACAATAAGATTATCCCACTTATTGAATATTGTCGAAACTGCCAGGAATCGAGTGGCTTTGCCTGTAAGTATTCCATTTTGTGCTTGTTATAGTGGGAATGAGCCTCTATAAAGAAAAGGACGGGGTTATGACAAGCGGCGCGTTGGCAAGTTTTTGACAGGGAAATAACCCCAAAAGTATAATGGAATCCTGTGCCAGCGATCATGAGCTATAGTAAATTATGCGAATAGGAAACCAGAATGCCACCGCCAGCCCATCACAAGGAAGTCGTACGATATCTTCGGGACGTAATGCCTGGCGAAGCGAAAGTGATCGCGTATAGGGACAATGCCGGCAAATGTCCAATTCCTATCGGCAGGTTCGGGGCTCCCCAAAGCCCCTTCTACTCTACGATCGGTGCATTCGACACACCGAAGGGCATACCGGCCGGGGATTACGAGTTCGCTGCCTGTGGAACGCTAGGGTGGTTGCCAAACGCTATTGCTTCCTCGATCTACTGGCTCAAAGGACGCCAAATCGAAGAGTGGCCGCTGGTCTGCGAAGATGCCGTTCGACATAACACACGCAGTCCTTATCGGCACATGGCCTACGTACCATCGCCATTCAAGCTGGCTTTATCAACAGGGCAACTTGTGCAGTGGTTACTGGGCGTTCCAATTAAGGACAAGGATCTTTGTCTTACCTTCGATGATGTGACAGAAACCGCTATGTATAAATATCCCGCGTGGTTGTTGCATAAGGACGCTTAACAAGACGCTCCAGCGGACCCTCCTCCGCCAAAGGCTACGGAGGGCCGCTGAGCTTGGACGTTCTGCGAGCAGGAGAAAGAATGAAGCGATTTTCAATATTAATCCTGTCTGTTTTTTCGGTTGCTTGCATTGGAAATGTTTTGCTTGCTGCAAAACCTCAATTGCGTGAGATTATTGTCAGCCACACTGACGCGAACAAGGTGCTGCAACTCTATCGTATCAAAGAGGACGGTTCTTCCAGGCGCAAGATTACAAATTCCAGGCACGGATGTGTGATGCCCGCGGTCTCTCCTGGCGGCAGAAAGATCGTGTATGTACAGCAGAGCCCAAAAGGAATGAACCTGTGGCTTTGCGACATCGATGGCAAGGGTTCCAAAGCGCTCACGAAGTCGGGAAGAAACCTGGTGCCTTCCTGGCTGCCTGACTCCAGGCACATCGTCTGGATGCTCTCAAAGCCAAAGCCGGGAAAGGACCCCGCCGCCAGCAGTCAGTTACACATAATAAATACCGAGACCCTGCAATCCAGGCGACTCTTCACCGATCCTGAGCAGATCAAACACAGCAACGCCATGCCCGTGGCCTCTCCGGACGGGAAGAAGGTGGCGTTTGTTTCGAATCGCAGCGGTAATTACAGAATCTGGGTGAGCAATCTGGATGGAAGTCACGCAAAGGAAATCTCTCTATCGTCCACGGAATACGACAAGGCGGCAAGAGCGCCCATAGAACAGAAAGTCCCCGCCTGGTCTCCGGACGGTAAGTGGATTGCCCATTGGGAAGGTGTGGAGATGCTGCATCTGAGCAGATTCACCGGCAAGCAGGATCGCAAGAGAGACAAGCTGATCACCCAATCCTGGAATGTCTGGGTTGTCGGAATTGATGGGAAGAATAAGCGAAAAGCAGGGCGAGGCGATGATCCAACCTGGTCTCCCGACGGATTCGTGACTCGTTCTTTTCCGGACCGCAAAAAGGGCGGCCCGAAAATCATGGTAGAAACCAAATCCGGATGGCAGGAATTGCCGATCGTGCCTCCCAGAAGTCGCTATGGCCGATTCGCCTGGATTCCGCAAAGGGGCATGCTGTAATTGTTACACTGTATTCAGGAACAGTAACGCGACATGTGATAACAATTGAATGCGGCGTATTCCCCAATCGCTACGAACACCCGCAGTTGACATCGCCGACCGTGATGCGAGATACTGAGCGTGGCCGGGCGGCCCGATTAAATGGCATAACAAGCGTGTGCAATCCGCCTGTGGCGGACCAGGCGGCGCCGATGACACGAGACGTTCTGATTCAGAGGAAAATAGGGTTGGCAGTGTATACCATAAAGGTATATTATATATACTATGGAATTCGAGTTCGACAAACGTAAGAGCGAATCAAACAAGAAGAAGCATGGGATTGACTTCACCGAGGCCCAGGCTCTGTGGGATGATCCTGATCTTCTGGAGATCCCTGCTCGAACAGCGGATGAACCTCGATTTCTTATCGTAGGAAGAATCAAGAAGACGCATTGGTCGGGAATAGTCACCTGGCGAGGCGGGCGAATCAGGATTATTTCAGTTCGTCGATCCCGAAAAGAAGAGGTTGACCTTTATGAAAGCTAAAGATCTGGACAAGAAGTTTGACTCGGGCGAAAACATCACGCGGCATCTGGATGTGTCCAAGGCGCGCCGGCCTGAATACGAGCAAAAAAGAGTTAATGTGGACTTTCCTGTCTGGATGATAAACTCATTGGACAAGGAAGCAAAGCGACTGGGTATTGCTCGGCAGGCTCTCATAAAGATGCTTGTGTCTGAGCATATAGAATCACACGCCTGATAGAGAGATTCGAACAATCACATCCATCGGACATTCCGTTAGGCAAAGAATTACACGTCCTGTTGACAATAGGCACACATAGTGGTAATCTATAAGTAATGAGTGGATTTGACTGGAATGATGAGAAGAGCGAGTTCCTGGAAAGAACTCGCGGGATATGTTTTGAGGATGTCGTTATCCATGTCCAGAACGGATGCGTTATCGAGGTGGCCAGGCACCCGAACAGGCAGCGATATCCTAAGCAAAACATCATGGTTTTGGATGTGGAAGGTTATATTTATCTTGTGCCTTATGTCAAATCAAAAGGGACAAGATTCTTAAAGACCATCATTCCAAGCCGAAGAGCAACTCGGGAGTATTTGTCATGAAAAAGAATTTCAAACTGGATAAAGAGGAACAACAAATTCTTAAGGATTTTGAGAATGGCGCATTCAAAAAAATCTCCAATCTCAAGAGAGAAAAGAAAGAACTTGAGAATGCAGCACGGCAGACTCTTCTGAAAGACAAACGTATCAATATCAGAATTTCATCCAGAGACCTCGAGCGCCTTCAGAAGCGCGCCGCAAGAGAAGGCATTCCCTACCAAACCTTCATTTCCGGATCACTTCACAAACTTGTGACAGGACGTCTAAAAGAAGTGGTCTGACAAGACGCTCCAGCGGACCCGCCTTCGCCGAAGGCTACGGCGGACTGCTGACACGAGACGTTATCCGAGAGGAGATGCGTTGAGGAGAAAAACTGGGCTAATGCTTACGATTGCGCTGGCGGGCCTGATTGCCCCATGCGCCAATCCCGACGCCGAGGCGCAGACCGCCTTGCACGCGGCTCTGGCGCCTGAGACGGCGTCTCAGGTTTGGTCTACCGTGGACGATTGGCTTCTGTAGGCCGGAGATACTCGATTACTTTTGGTTAATCGCTTGAGGTTTGGCGAAGTCGCGGGCCATTTTCCCGGGCAGGCGGTAGACTGCGCCCTTCTTGTCGCAGAAGTAGAGGTCCGATTCGGAAGGTTTTCTTCCGTGCCCGTCGGCCCATAGTGCGTAGAAGTCTTCGTGGGCGTTGACGGGGCGGCGGACGTAGGTGTGGTTTCGCGGGCTGTTAGTCGTCAATTGACCCGCGAGCTTCCACGTGTCGCCCGAGTCGCGACTCGTCCACATTGCCACCTCCCCGCCGGGATTGAACGGTTGGGGACCCGTCCGCGTGGGGGCGATGATCCGAAGCGCGCCGCCCGGCTCGACATAGAGCGAGCCCATGTCGTAGTTGTTGTCGGATGTGGTGATCGCCCGGATGTCCCACCGCTTGCCCCCCCAGCGCGCGATTGTCCATGTCCTGGGATTGTTCCTCGGGCCGGCCTGGTATCCGCCGGAAGTCAGATAAAGAACGATCGGGCGGTCGTCGGCGTCGTAGCAGATGTCCTTCAGGTAGACGTTCAGCCCTTTGGATTGGTAATCGCATACGAGTGCGGCGTTGCCGCTCTTTGTCAGGGGCGGCGATATTGCCTCGCCGCCCGCGCTTCGCCACGTCTTCCCGCCGTCGGCGGTCTCAACGTAGTACAGATTCGTTCGCCAGTTAAGCCCCTTGCCCTTCGGATGATAGTTGAACGCCGCCCCGGCTCGCTTCCGCCCGGCTGCGCTGATCTGGTAGTGTCCCTTCTCGATCGCCGCCAATCGCCGCCACTGGCTCCAGCTTATCCCGTCAGCGCTGGTCATGTAGCAGATCGTCCGGGCGGCCGGCCAGTTATACTTCGTGAAGAAGCAGATAAACCCGCCCCCGCTCGCGTGCCACGCCTGCATGTAGGAGAAATTCGTGATCGGTTTGCGTTTGCCGCCGTCGGCGCGCGTGGGTTTGATGAGTTCGAACCGCTCGATATCGTACGCCCGCGCGCTACGGTGGATATACGACGGCCTCGACGTCCCGTGCGATGTCGAGAAAATCCACACGAACCCCTTATCGTCCACCGAGATCACCGGGTTATCGTGCGCATCATCCGTTTTCTTGTCCAGCAGGATCGTCGGGCGGGGCACGGTTCCGGTCTTGTGATCGAAGTACGAGACCATGTGGATCAGCTTGCGATTGGAGTCTTTCGCCGCGCCGCCGTAGCAGAAGAACGTCTTGTTTGCCTTAGGGCAGTAGACGGCGAAAGGCTGGTGCTTGGCGCAATAGGTTCCCAGCCCGCCGGAGTACTTGTATTTGTACTCATCGCCGGACGGTTGGTTCATATACCATATCCCGCGGTATCCGGTGTCTTTGGGATTTACCGCGGTCGTTTGGGCATGCAGGTTTCCGCATGGGCACGCCGCCGCGATGACAAGAGCGACGGTTTTAACCCAGACCGGGATGGCGTTGATGTCTTTCATTGCGATCAAAATCTAACCGGACCTTACTACTCTGAGATGCGGGTCAAACCGCAAAACCGTGTTTCAGCGGATTTGACACCGCTACGCCTTCATAAGTGGTTTTTCGCGTCCCGCTGTACCATATTCGCGAGTCAACGGGTATGTTTTCGCCGACGCTTTTCCGAAAAACCTCTATTCCCTTGATGAACTCCGGATGAAATGTCGCCGCGGACTTGATTTCGACGGCGGTGAACGATCTCCCCGCCGCAGAGACGAGCAGATCGACTTCATTTCCGTTACTGTCCCGGAAGAAGTGAAGTTGAGGCCGCCGGCCGCAATTCAGCAGATTCTTGACAACCTCCATGATCAGCAGGTTTTCATAGAGATGTCCCCGCAGCGGATCGCGTTGTATTTGCGCGGGTGTTTCCAGTCCCAGAAGCCACGCGGCCAGCCCGACATCCGCGAAGTACAATTTGGGAGATTTGACCAGGCGTTTTCTGATGTTGGCAAACCATGGCGGAAGTTCAAACAGAATGTAGGATGCTTTGAGAATCGAAATCCAGTTCTTGATCGTTGTCGCCGAGACGCCCGTATCGGCGGCCAGTGACGCGTAGTTCACCAGTTGTCCGACTCGCCCGGCGAGCAGATGCAGAAACGTTTCAAATTGCGAAAGGTCTTTCAGTTGAATCAACGTGCGCAAATCACGCTCGATATATGTGGCCATGTAGGAACGGAAAAACCGCGCGGACTTGAGCCGGTGCTCGTGCAGTCCCGGATAGAACCCCTGGTGTATCCACTCGAACGGATCTTGAGGATGCTGTTTGTACCGGCGTACTTCAGCCACTGTAAATGGGAGCAGCTCCAACACCGCGGTGCGTCCGGCAAGTGATTGTGAAATTGCCTGATGAACTTGCGGTTGGTGGCTGCCCGTTAGAACAAATCGTCCCGGGCGTCGATCGGAATCTATTATCCCCTGCAGGTAACTCAGCAATTGGGGGGTCCGCTGAACCTCATCCAGTATCGCGCCGCCGTCGATCGATCCAAGAAACCCCCGCGGATCGTCAACGGCTTGTTTGCGGACATCAGGATCTTCCAGCGAAAGATATGAATGCCTGGGGAATGTCATTTTCGCCAGAGTCGTCTTACCTGACTGCCGGGGACCGAGAATCGTTACGGCGGGATATTCCATCGCGCACTGGGTTAATTCGGTTTTGATTTTCCTTGTAATCATGTTTGTATTATCGGAATACCGGTATGCAAAACGCAAGTACAACTTGGGATTTGCATAGCGGTACTATTCTGCAGCAGGCAATCGTCAAGGTGCCCTTGGCAGTTACGCCTTTGCCGCCGGCGAGGCGTATTGCGGAACTTTCAGGAGCTGACCGCCTTTCAACGCTGATTGGTGGGCGACGACTCCCGCCACGCTCATGTTCAACGACCACGCGACGTCGACCAGCGGCTGGCGTTTGAGGAGTATGGCGGTTACGAACTCCTCGGTCAGGTATCCGTGCGATCCGCCGTGCCCGCCGGCGGGCATTCCGGGCGGAAGCTTCGGCTTGCTCAGGTTGGGCAGTTTCTTTCGATCGCCGCCCGCGAGGGTTGTGCCCACCATGTGTCCCAACTCGCCATGCACCCGCCCGGTCTCGCCGTGCGACCCGCGCATTCCCCAGCATACGCTCATGCGCGAGGCGCCGCCGTCGGATGTGCCGAACAGGGCGATCTCGCTGTCGAACGGGTTCTTGTAGCGGTTGGCGTCGGGTTTGAACTGGGCGATCTTGCCCTTGAAGCCCTGGCAGGAAACGTTGGTGAAGCTTCCGCCGGTGACGGCAATGTGGTACGCCGTCGAGTGGGTGGGGTACCACATCGGCGGCAGGCCCGTGCGCCACTGCTTGTAGGACCCCAGCGGGGAGGCGAAATAGTGGTAGTACTGCCCCTCGCTGTAGACCAGCTTGCCGAATACCCCGGCCCGGTACGCCGCGCGCATCGCGTAGGTGCTCGCGTGGTACGCCGACGTTTCAAACATCATGTACTTCCGCCCGGTCTTCTTGACCGTCTCGTAGAGCTTCTCGGCGTCTTCCAGCGATCCGAACACCGCGGGCACCGCGCAGCCGACGTGCTTGCCGCTGTTCAGACACAGCATGGCGTGTCTCGCGTGGCTCGGCGCGTCGGTGGCCAGGAAGATCGCCTCGATCGAATCGTCCTTTACCATCTCCTCCAGCGACGGGTAGATTTTTTTGCATCGACACGCCTTGGCGAGATTAGCGCAGCGGTCGGGGAACAGATCGCTGACGGCGGTAACCTCGACGTTGGGGTGGTTCTGGAATCCGAACGCCGCGCCGAAGCGGCAGACGCCGTATCCGACGATGCCCACGCGGATCTTGCGATCGGAGACCTTTTGCCATCCCTTGTTCTTCAGCTTGCCCGGATCGGTCTTGTCGAATCCCTGTATCTTTTTCTTATCCGCGCCCTGCGCTGCCGCGGCCAGACCCATCGCCGCTGCGCCCAGCCCGGTCGTCTTCAAAAACGTGCGCCGCGTGCCCTGTGAGTTTGATCTGTTCATAATTGGCATCTCCTGATTAGTGTCGAAACGGTGACTTCGGCTGCAATGATTGTATCTGGTTTCCAACCGACATCAACGCAGTTTTTCTTTCCCCGCCGGCGGAATTGTCGTCGCTAACGGCTAAATGCGCTCTGACCCCATCGTCTACTGACCCCATCGTCTACCGCCGGCGGAATTGTCGTCACTAACGGCTAAATGCGCTCTGACCCCATCGTCTACGAGTAGTCCTGACGCGATGCGTCATGCTTCGTTCGGGCTGTCCGGAACGGGCGGAACGGGCGGGATGTCGGGAACGTGCGGTTGGTACAGTGGCGGGGGCTCGTTGGTTGGCGTTTCATCCTGGGATGCCGCTTTCACACCGAAGAAGAGGAATCCCATTGCGGCCAGGAAATAGCACCAGCCCGAATGGGGAAAATCGACTCCCGCTACGAACAGAACAGTCTCGACGATGATGCCCGGGGTTACAGCGACGATGGAAAGACGAATAAGAGACGCATATGTGAGTTTTGGTTTGCACGAGGAAGCGAACACCAGACCTATGCATGCATAGATAAGCGATTGTATGATTCTGAAGACGAAGGCCCCCAGGACGGCCGCCACGTAAACGATCGGCCACACGATGCCCTTGGCGGTCTCCAACCATCCGTTGATCATGTTTTGGTCCAGTGTGAATTCGTTGACGTCCTTAAACGCGAACGTGTCTGTCTGAAACTCGTTTTTCTTGAAGATGGCCTCCCTCTCCGTGATCAGAATGTGGGCGTCGGCTTCCTCCAGGGTGCGGATGGCGCCTGTAGTGTCGATCACGGCGAGAATTTTACCGCTCTGGGGATCGGTGATGCGGTATGGCTGGGGTTCGTCGATCGAGGCCCGCCCGTTGACAATGGTGAGCTTTGGGATCTGCGTGACTATCTTTGGCGCTTCCTTGTCGACGAAGTCGGAGAAACCCTGGTGTATTTTGACCGTGGGCGCTATCCAGCAAACGATCAGGAGCAGCAGCAGGTATCCGTACCCCACGCCCTTCCACTGACGGGCGACATCGCGGTATAGAGATTTCGAGAAAAACGACATCACCGGTACGTGAAAGATCGAGTATTTCTTCATTGGTCTGTTTTTCCTTCTGTTTTGCCCTGGCGCCGCGAGCAGGCCGTTCAGGTTACGAAACCGCGATCTGACCGGCAATCCCAAATTGATATTTTCCGGGAGAAAGCACTGTAAAGTTTCCCGCCTGGAGCGTCATTCAAGCAGAGACTCCCGCACGCGCCCGGATGGATCGGAGAAGAAATAATGAAGAACAGAGCGGCCTTTGTGGCGAGTATTTGCCTCTGCTGCGCGTTGATGGCCTATGAGTTACCGGCCCGGTTTGGCCTGTTCGATCGCAACGCGGAACTGATCAGGCTGGCGAGCAGACCGCGCCCCGGCAGGCGCGCCGGGCCCATCGAAAAACCGATGACACTTGAGATGGTGCGCCAGTCGCTGGAAAACGATCGCGGCGCAAAGCGTATGAGGGCGGTTTTGGAAGCGCAGCGGTTTATCGCCGAGCATCCGGAACTGGTCCCGCTGTTGATTCGAGTTTATCTCGGTCGCAAGACCAACCACCGGACCGCGGCGGCTGCTGGAATGGTCCTCCGCGCTATTGACGGTCCTCTCCGCCCCGAAGGAGCGGACGAACTCGTGAAGGTCATGCGAGATCGGAAGGACTGCTGCGGGGGGGACGACAAAAAGAAACATTCGAGGCGGTACAACGCCCTGGAGATGCTCTGCAGGATGAATTCCGGCGTTGCGGGAGTCGTGCCGTCTATCATTGATGCGGACTACTCGGACTGCCTGAACGGAGATCGGCGGCAATATCGCGAGTGGATCGGACCGGGCCAGAGGGAAGACCTCCCGACTCTTTCGAGAATGATGTTCAGCACCGAAGCGCGGATCCGTTACGACGCGGCGATCTGCCTGGGCTATCACTCCGACGCCGCAGGTAGCGTCATCCCGCTGCTCCTGGGGGCGTTGAAGGACGAGGATTCGTCCGGTATGCGATGTGTTATGCTGGCGTCCTATCTCCGCATTGCGGGGGCGGGGCAATCGTCCGCTCGAGTTGTCGCCGGGGCATTGCAGGACCCCAACTGCATCGTACGCGCTGATGCGGCAGGACTGCTGGGGGACTTCAAAGTGAATCGGGCGACTCACGCGGCGATACTTCTCGAGGCGATGGACGATTTCTGGCCGCCGGTCAGACAGCATGCCGCCGACTCCCTCGGCAAGATCGCTCTTGATACGCCGAAGATCACTAAACGCCTCCTGACGGCCTTGGAGGACGAAGAACTCGCCGTTCGTCTGGCGGCCGCCGAGGCACTGGTAAGGCTCGGCGATCGCCAGTGGATAGAGGCGGTAGTGCAGTTCTTGAAAACTCATCTGGCGGACAAGGACCAGCCAGTTCGTCGCTCCGCGGTCAAGGCGGTCGCCCGAATCGGCCGCGACGCTGCCGGTGTGGCGGATATGCTGGTGAGAATGCTCGCCAGCGCCGACGATCGGAAGGTTGCAAACGATATCTGCATCGCGTTGGGAAGCATCGGTCCGGACGCATCCGGAGCCGCCGGCACGCTTGTCAGAGTAATGGAAAAAGGTGACGCCCGCCTGGCTCGCAGCGCCGTCGAAGCGCTGCGGAGTATCGGTTCCGCCGGCGACGGGGCGGTTACGAGACTCGCCGGTATTATGAAGGATTCCGAGCGGGAGATTCCGATACGGGTCGCCGCGGCAGGGGCGCTGCTGCCTCTGGCGTCCGGAGAGCCGGCGATCCTTGACGATGCGCTGGAATTGCTGAGGAGTCAGGCAACGTTCCGTCCCGCGATGGATTACTGGCCCATCGAACTGCTCGCGAGCTACAAACCCATGTCGACACGTACCGTTTCGGTGCTGCGCCGGTTCTTGACCTCGTATCGTGATGCTCCGTGGGCTGCGAGTGTTGCCGCCGGCGATCGGGCTGTCATGCTGGCGGCAGAGGGGCTGGGGCGATCGGGTGATCCAAAAGCCGCCGGCGCCGGGACGGCGATTCTCGTTTGGATTATGAAGACCGGGCGGTTGGACTTCGATCCGGCGGTGATCGGAACGTTCGATGCAACTCTATGGAGGACTGATCGGCGAATCGCCAGGTCGATGCGGCGGGCGGACCTCGGTCGATACGAATACCGCAGGCGTGCCATCGAAGCATTAGGGCGCCTCGGACCGGCCGCCGCCGGCGCCGCCGACCACCTCGGCGAAATGACCAAATGGAAGGACCTCCGCCTCGTCCCGCCAGCCACGGCGGCGATCGAGCGAATCGCCTCAAAGACCTGAGCGGCCGAAAAGAGAAAGAAGGGGACAGACAATTCGTGCGTAATATCGCGTTGTTTGACCGCATGAACAGGGGGTCTTCTCAATGCTACGGACACCTCGAAGCGCAGAACCGCCAGCGGTCGATTGCCCTTGGTTGATGAAAGTGGTAGGATTCTCCGGAGCGTAAACACCCTTGTGGCAGATGAAGGGTCGATAGCATGAACATACGCACGAAGCTGACCCTGGCTTTCCTCAGCGTGGCGTTGATCGTGGCGATGGTGGGATATTATACTGTCAGCGTCAGCGAGACGGCATTGCAGGCGGGGATCGGAGAGCAATCTGTCGTGCGGGCCCGTGAAATGCTCGCCAGAATCGACGCATCCATTTACGCGAGAATCGAACGGCTTCGCGCCTACGCCGAACAACTCGCCGAAGCACCCGAACTTATCGCCTCAAACCGGAAATTCGAGGAACTCGGCGACATACAGGAGTATATCGCCGAAAAGGACCGCACCTGGCAGGCCGCCGGGAAGGGCCGGATCACTCCCTTTATGGCCGATCTGATCGGCAGCCAGTTGTCCCAGAGATTACGAGGCGAGTTGGAGCAGAAGGCGTTCTACCGCTTGCAGTTGGGCTACGAACTCTTCAGCGAGGTCTTTGTAACCAACAAGTACGGCGCCAATGTCGCCCAAACTCAGAAGACCAGCGACTATAATCAGGCCGATGAAGTGTGGTGGCAGGAGGCGAAGAAAAACGGCCTGTACGTGGCGGACGTCGAATATGACAGAAGCGCCGAGGTCTATTCCACTGACATCTGCGTACGGATCGACGACAAGGAGGGAAATGTTCTCGGGGTCCTGAAAGCCGTTGTGAATCTCGAAGCAGTTATCTCTTGTCTCAAAGACGCGGATGAATTGGAACCCGCCGAGTTCAAATTGCTTACCGATGACCATAGGATCATTTACTCCACTGAGGGATACTCCATCCTGGAACCCCTGCCCGGAGGGCTGCCGTTCGATCCGCCCCACCGCAATGCGCCCATCTGGATGAACTACTTCATAGCAGAAGGTCCCGCCCCCGGCGAAGGCGATAGACTCTACGCTTTTGCACAATCGAGCGGTTTCAGGGACTACGAAGGATTCGGCTGGGTCCTGGTAGTCGAACACGACAGGAAAGCCATCCTCGCCCCGGTCGTGATGCTGAGAAACAGGGCATTGGGTGTCTTGCTGGCGGTTACAGCGTTGGCGGTCGTTTCGGGTGTTTTGATCTCCAGGTCAGTGGCAAATTCGCTGAAGAAATTGACCGGCGCTGCGGTCAGGATCGGGGAAGGCGACCTGAGTGTCCGCGTCGAGGCCCGCTCGAGAGACGAGGTAGGCCAATTGACCCGCGTTTTCAACGAGATGGCCGCAAACCTGCAGGTTTCAACGGATGCCCTTGAGCGAGAGGTCATCGATCGCAGGCGGTCGGAAGGGGCACTGCGGGAGAGCGAGGAGCAATTCCGCCGGTTTGCGGCGGCATCGAGTTACGGTTTTGGGATGGGCGAACTTGGCGGGCAGGTGATTTATACCAACGCTGCCACCGTCCGGATCGTAGAGGAGGAATCTGAAGAGACTTTTACCAGCAAAAGTTTTTACCAGTTCTACACGCCCCGGGACGCCGAACGCATGAGACAGGAGATCTTGCCGATCGTCCTGGAGGAAGGGCAGTGGGCCGGAGAAATCCCGCTCTTGTCGGCAAGGGGTAATCTGATCCCCACCGAGCAGAACATCTTCCTCATCCGCGATGAGAAGGGAACGCCCCGAATGGTCGGTAACATCATCACCGACATCACCGACCGCAAACAGGCCGAGGCCCAGCGATTGAGCCTCGAACGCCAGGTTCAGTACGCCCAGAAGCTCGAGAGCCTGGGCGTCCTGGCCGGTGGTATAGCCCACGATTTCAACAACATCCTGATGGTCATCCTGGGAAATGCCGACCTGGCGTTGGATAGACTTTCGTCCCACGCCCCCGCACGCGAAAATATCGCGGAGATACTGAAGGCCTCCAAACGCGCCGCCGAACTGGCCAGGCAGATGCTTGCCTACTCGGGCAAGGGCCACTTCGTCGTCGAACCGCTCGACCTCGGGATGCTGGTCGACGAAATGGCCCACCTTCTGGAGGTTTCGATCTCGAAGAAGGCCGTGCTCAAATACAACTTCGCCGACAATCTGCCCGCGATCAACGGCGACGCCACGCAGATTCGCCAGATCATCATGAACCTGATAACCAACGCCTCGGAGGCCATCGGCGACAAGAGCGGTGTCGTGGCGCTGTCGACCGGTGCGATGGATTGCGACCGCGCCTACCTCGACGACGTTAACGAAATCCTGCTCGCCGGCCTGGACGAGCCGTTGGGCGAGGGCATATACGTCTACATCGAAGTGGTCGACACCGGTTGCGGCATGGATGCCGAGACCATCGAAAAGATCTTCGACCCGTTTTTCACGACCAAGTTCACCGGGCGAGGGCTCGGAATGTCGGCCGTGCTGGGTATCGTTCGCGGGCACCACGGTGCGATCAAGATCCACAGCGAACTCGGCAGGGGCACGACATTCAAGGTCCTCTTCCCCGCCGGCGAATTGCCCGCCGGCGGCGACGCGATCCAAGAGCGGGATGCGGATGCAGCCGAAGCATGGCGCGGCCGGGGGACTGTCCTGATCGCCGACGATGAGGAGAGCATACGCGCCGTGGGCAAGCAGGCGCTTTGCAGCATGGGCTTCAGCGTCCTGACGGCGGCCGACGGTCGCGAGGCGATCGAAATATTCGGCGCCCGCGCCGACGAGATCGTCTGCGTCCTTCTCGATTTGACCATGCCCCACATGGACGGCGAGCAGGCATTTGGCGAACTCCGCCGTATCCGCCCCGACGTCAAGGTGATCCTCTGCAGCGGTTATAACGAACAGGACGCCACCCGGCATTTCGTCGGTAAAGGTCTGGCCGGATTCATCCAGAAGCCCTACGACCTGTCGGCGCTGAGGGAGAAACTGATGGAAATCCTTCCGGACGACAAGACCTGAGCCCCGCAGCCGTCAAATCCATTCGCTGAAAGATCAAAAAACGACTAAACTGTTACCCCACTATGACACCTGCAAGAATCAAGCCGATCAATCTAATCTGTACACATCCTTTCGTGGTGCTTGTTTAGTTACCTCGAATCTTAATATGATTGTCGTCTTTGCCAGCGGTCATGCCGTTTACCAATTATACCCCAGGCCCAACATCAGTGACGTTTCGTAGGTGTCCCAGTATTGGCCCATGTTCGAGTATCCGGTGAACATTTCCAGGAAGACTCGGGTCTTGTGTTCCTGATTCTTTGTTTTGTCTTCGCCCAGGTACATGCCCAACTGGGTGGTCAAACTGGGTCGCCATTCGGTCTGCTCCCTGACCTGCACGTCGGCGGCGGCGTACATGGGTACGTTCCACGGTTTGAACTTATACTCGCCGCCGGCCTGAAGCATCACCTTGCCCCGGACGAAGGGCTCGGACCCCGAGACGTTGAGCGTCGGTCCGCCGTAGATGCGGAGGTTATCGAGGAAGTCATGCGACCAGAGGAACCTGACGGACTCTCTTCCGTAGTCGATCCTCTCGCGAGTCCCGAAGTCCAGCGTCTCGTCGCCGAGGTGGGCGCTCTGGTGGTAGACGAACACCTCCCAGGCGTTTTTACCGAACTTGTGTCCAAACGCCATACCGCCGTAATAGTCGGTATTCAGCAGCGGGAACGATTCGGCGTCGGTCTGGAAGCGTGCGGTGAACAATCCCCGCAGGGTCAGCGTCATCGACTCGTCGTCCGAGAAATCCCTGCGCACCAGGCCCAAATCTCCGCCGAAGCCGAGGTCCAGGAACTGATCGCCGTGTCGCCCGTACATCCATCCGGCCCGAATTTGGGCCTCGCGCTGATCGGCCAGCAGCGGCGCCAGCGCACGGTTCCCGTTGGTGAACAGCATCCAGCCGGTGTCAATGAATTTCTCCGGCTCGCCTGGTACGGCTTCCGGAGCGCCGGGGCCGATGCCGCGGACAAACCCGACCGGAAGGGCGGCGGGCGCCTTTTTTACAGTCGCGAGCCTGGCTCCCGGGGCTACATCCTCGCAGGCGATGGACGCATCCCCGCAGAAACCCGTCAAGATCACCGAGATACCCGCATCGTCTCTTGAGGCGAGATGAACCGCGGCCTTTTCCCCGCGGCAGACCACGCGCATGGGCGCCGATGCGTTTGATACCGCATGCAGGACTATCCCGTCCTGGCTTCGGCGGTTCTGAAACGCTCCGCCCGCGGGCAGGAGGACCGTTCGGTCGCCGCGCCCCAGCGTGTGGGCTGTAAAACCGTCTGTCGTCGCCAGCGTCAGGCGGTCGGCGCCGGTCAGTTCGAGAATAAGTTCGCCCGCCGCGGCCGGCAGGTCTAACTGCATGATCGGGCGGTCCCCCAGGAACGCCGTCTTCAACTTCACTGTCCGCCCGCCGCGGAGTTTCAGGGTTGTTATCGCCGCATTGGTGTCGGGGTCGACTGCTGTGGCGCATTCTTCGCCCACGATGCCGCCCCGGGGAGCGAAACTCATTCGTCCCACTCCGACGTTGCACTTCTTACTATTGAGTTTCAGCGCAAAATTGCTGACTTCGTATGCGCCTTTCAGGGCGATGCGCATATCTCCCCCGGCCGCCTTCAAGGCGACCGGCTGCGCATTTTGCCCGACGGCTCCGGATGACATCGACAGCAATACTGCGACAACGGTTGGGCAGAGGGATCTGGCGAAGGTCAATTTGATCGGTTTTCGTTCACGATTCCACATGGTAAAACTCCCTTCCCATAAAGCTGGTTCGCCTCGAAATGGCGGCCAGAGGGACAATCAAGAGTTTACCGCGGAGCTTTCACCGACACAACCCGGGGTTGCGGGCTTATTGCATTTCTTGCGTATGCGGCGTAATCTTGGTGGCGGAAATTGTTTCGCATTGGAGCATGACTATGGAACCCGACAGAATAATCGCCGATCTGGCCGCTGGGGCCCGCCGGGCTGCGGCGGTGCTTGCGGCCTCTCGCGGCGAGAAACGAAACGCTGCTCTGCTGGCCTGCGCAAAGGCGATCCGCGATGATGCCGACAGGCTCCGGAGCGAAAACAGCAGGGACCTCGCCCGCGGCGAGGAGTTCGCCCTGTCGCGGGCAATGGTCGACCGCCTGACGCTCGACGATGCCCGCATAGAAGCGATGGCGCGGGCGCTGGAGCAGATTGCAGCCCAGGAGGATCCCATCGGACGGACTATTTCGGCCTGCAACCGCCCCAACGGTCTGCGGGTCGAGAAGCGCCGCGTGCCCATTGGCGTTATCGGTATCATATTCGAATCCCGCCCGAACGTTACAGCCGATGCCGCCGCTTTGTGCATCAAGAGCGGTAATGCGTGTATTCTGCGAGGCGGTAAGGAGGCGATTAACTCGAACCTGGCGATCGCCGCGGCGATGCGGAAGGGGCTGGACGCCGCCGGACTCCCCGCCGAGGCGGTTACCGTGCTGGAAAGCACGGATCGAGAGCTTGTTGGCGCTATGGCCCGGGCCGAAGGGCTGATAGACCTGATCATTCCCCGCGGCGGGCGGACGCTGATCCGCGCGGTGGCGGAAGCCGCGACGATACCCGTAATCAAACACTACGCGGGCAACTGCCACGTTTACGTCCACGCAAAAGCGAATCTCGGTATGGCCGAGCGGATCGCCCTCAACGCCAAGTGCCAGCGCCCCGGTGTTTGCAATGCGGCTGAAACGCTCCTGGTCGACCAGGCCGTCGCACGCCGATTCCTGGGCGACATTGCTCCGCAGTTTGCCTCCGAAGGTGTCGAACTTCGCGGTTGCGAGCAGGCCCGGGCGATCGTCGAGATGGCTCCGGCGTCTGAAGAAGACTGGTCCGAGGAGTATCTGGGGTTGATCCTGGCGGTGAAGGTGGTGGAGGATATCGACGAGGCCATCGCTCACATAAACACCTACAGCAGCGGTCATACCGAGGCGATTGTCACCGACGAAGTCCAGGCGGCGGAGCAGTTTGTCGCACGTGTGGATTCATCGAGCGTGATGGTGAACGCCTCGACGCGGTTCAGCGACGGCGAGCAGTACGGGCTGGGCGCCGAGATCGGAATCAGCACCGACAAGCTGCACGCCCGTGGACCGATGGGCGCCGAAGATCTGACCACCTGCAAGTGGATCGTCACCGGGAACGGACACCTGCGTCAATAGTATTCTTGGCAGGCGAAGAATTCGGTAATAATTGCTTGTTTTTCGCGTTACTCCGAGTACACTGCTAAGGCTGTTTCACGCTAACCCCAGGAATCGGAGAAGCAAAAAATGTCAGATAATAATGTTACGCGTCGTACTTTCATGCAGTCGACCGCTGCCGCTGCCGTTGCGGCGTCGGTGGTTGCCGGAAGCACGGGACAGGAAGCTGCCGCGGCGCCCCTGAAGAAGGGCGAAAAACTTCGCTTCGCAATGATCGGTTGCGGCGGGCGGGCCGGCGCACACTACGGTTGGGCAGGCAAGGAAAAGATCGTCGCCGTCTGCGATCCCGACAAGAAAAGGCTCGCCGGTCGAGTCAAGGGCGACATCAAGGGCTACACCGACTACCGCGAACTGTTCAAAGAGATGGGCGACAAGATCGACGCGGTCGTGGTAGCCACTCCCGACCACAACCACTTCCCCGCCGCGATGCGCGCGTTGAAGCTTGGTAAGCACGTCTACTGCGAGAAGCCTCTGGTCTGGTCGTTCTGGGAAGGCCAGCAGCTCGCCGCCGAAGTCAAGAAGCAGAAAGTCGCCTCGCAGATGGGCAACCAGGGCATGGGCGGCGGCGGATGGAGATTGTGCGACGCATACATCAAGGGCGGCGCCATCGGCGACGTCACGGAAGTGCACACATGGACCAACCGTCCAATCTGGCCCCAGGGTGTCGGAAGGCCTGAAGGCGAAGACGACGCCAAGGCCGACGGAATCGATTGGAACTCATGGATCGGGCCAGCCCCGATGCGCCCCTATAAGAAGGGTAAATACCATTCCTTCGTATGGCGCGGATGGCTTGATTTCGGCGCCGGCGCTTTGGGCGACATGGCCTGCCACACGATGAATGCAATGTTCAAGATTCTCGAGCCGGGCTACCCGACAGAGGTCGAATTGATGGCCGCCAAGGGCGCCAACGACGAGACATACCCCTCTTCGGAGACCATCAGGTGGTCATTCCCCAAGACCGACAAGCGTCCCGGGTTCACCGCTTTCTGGTATGACGGTCCGGGCTCCGATAAGGCTGTCCCGATTCCCCCGGCATACGAGAAAGGCCGCAAACTTCCCCGAACCGGAACCATGTTCGTCGGAACAAAGGGCGTGCTCCAGGTAACCGGCGACTACAACAACTCCCCGATGCTCGTTCCCGAAACGGCGCGGAAAGCCTTCGGTAAGCCCAAAGCGACGGTTCCGGGTTCCAAGGGCGGACACATGGGCGAGTTCATCGCCGCCGCCAGGGGCGAGGAGCCCTGGGACTCTCCGATGTCGAACTTCACCTACGCCGGTCCGATGACGTCCGTGATTATTCTGGGCATCATCTCGCAGCGCGTGGCTGCGAAACTTACCTTCGATCCGGCGACCCTGAAGTTCACCGGCGCCAAATGCGCAGAAGCCAACGCGCTGCTCAGGCGCATCGAACGAAAAGGCTGGGAAGCGTAATACGCAAGATTCATACGCGGTAATATGACAGGCCCCGTCAACCGACGGGGCCTGTTTTATTGACATTTCGCATCAAGACGCTACTATGTGGGGCTTCGAGATCGGCCCGGAACGCCCCGGACCGGGCAACGGACGAAAGAGGCTTCGAAATGATACCTGACGCAGTACTGAACAGAACGCACAACTGCGGGCAACTCCGCGAAAGCGACATCGGCGCCGAGGTCCGCCTGTGCGGATGGGTTCGCAGCTATCGGGACCACGGCGGCGTGATCTTCGTGGATCTGCGCGACCGCTACGGGATAACGCAGGTCGTCTTCGACACCCCCGAGGAAGGCGACCAGGCCGGACAGGACAGCTACGAACTGGCCGATTCGCTTAGAAACGAATGGGTGATCTCGATCGCCGGCGTGGTCCGCCACCGCGGCGAAGACCGCATCAACCCCAAGCTCGACACCGGACAGATTGAAGTTGTCTCGACCGAACTGACTGTGCTCAACCAGTCCGACTCCGTGCCCTTCGAGCCGGACAGCTTCACGTCGGTGGCCGAGGAGACGCGGTTGAAATATCGTTACATCGACCTGAGGCGCCCCGAGATGACGCGGGCGATGACTTTGCGGCACGAGATTACTTCGGCGATGCGAAGCGTGCTGGACGGCGAGGGGTTTGTCGAGATCGAAACGCCGTTTCTGACCAGGTCCACACCGGAAGGCGCCCGCGACTTTCTCGTGCCGTCCCGGATGAACCAGGCGGATTTCTACGCGCTTCCGCAAAGCCCGCAGTTGTTCAAGCAGATCCTGATGGTCGGCGGACTGGACAGGTACTACCAGGTCGTGCGCTGCTTCCGCGACGAGGACCTGCGCGCCGATCGCCAGCCGGAATTCACCCAACTCGATCTGGAGATGAGCTTCGTAACCCAGAGAGACGTGATGAACGTCACCAACAGCGTGCTGCGAAAAGTCTGCCAGGTCGCCGGTAAGGACTTCCCCGAGGAAGTGCCCGTTATCACCCACGACGAGGCGATGGACAAATACGGTATCGACAGGCCCGACATCCGCTTCGAAATGTTCCTCCACGACGTCAGCGGGATTGCGGGCGCCACGGACTTCAAGGTCTTCACCGCCGCAATTGAATCCGGCGGTATCGTCAAGACGCTGTGCGTACCGGGCGGCGCGAAATTCACGCGAAAGGAAATAGACGTCTACACCGCCTTCGTGGCCGATTACGGCGCAAAGGGCCTGGCGTGGTCCAAGTTGGAGGATGGCGCTTTCGCCGGGGGCGTCGCGAAATTCCTGTCGCCCGAAGTGCAGCAGCAACTCAGAGACGCCACCGGCGCAAACGACGGAGACATACTCTTCTTCGCAGCCGCCGGGGCCGACGACGTCAACAGGGTCCTTGCGCCATTGCGCGTCCGTGTCGCTGAAGACCTTGGCCTGTGCGATTCGGAGACCTGCGCCTGGTGCTGGATTACGGAGTTCCCGCTGGTCAGCTATAATGAGCAGGAGAAGCGATGGGACTCGCTGCACCACCCGTTCACCATGCCCGCGGTGGAAGATATCGAGCAACTGATGTCCGATCCCGGGGCGGCAAAGTCGTTGGCATACGATATCGTGTGCAACGGGACCGAGATGGGCGGCGGGTCGATCCGTATTCATGACCGTCATATTCAGGAGAAGGTTTTTGAAATCCTGGGCATAGGTCCCCAAGAGGCGACCGAGAAGTTCGGTTTCCTCCTCGACGCGCTGCGGTTCGGCGCGCCTCCGCATGGCGGATTGGCGCTGGGTTTGGACAGGATTGTAATGGAAATGGTCTCCGCGCCGTCGCTGCGCGACGTTATCGCCTTCCCCAAGACCCAAAGGGGTACGTGTCCGCTGACCGGGGCGCCGGGGGAGGTTGACGACAAACAACTGGCGGAGCTTGATTTGAAAATAATCGTTCCGCACAAGAACTGATTTTCACAGTCAATCGGTATTGTCGTTCCGGGCTCGGGGGCTGGTCAGTCGGCGCTGTATCCGGCTTTTTCCACGGCGCCGATGAGTTCGTCCACCTGGAGATTGTCGCCCGAAATGTGTGCTGTCCCCGCCTTGAGGTCTATCGCCACTTCGCTGACGCCCGTGCAGGCGAGCAGGGCGGCGCGGACGCTCGATGTGCAGTGGCTGCACGTCATTCCTGTGACTTTAAGTTGCAGTCCGCCCTGGGCGTCTTGCGGCGGTTGGTCCGCTTTCCGTTCGGGGCGCCAGAACGTACCGGCGCCCAGCACGCCTATCAGGACAACGGCTGATGCGTGCTTCCACCACGGCAGCGAGTCGTGGTGCATCATTATCTGCTGCACATCGCCGATGCTGACAAGCTGATCGAGCAGCATCCCGCCGACGAACGCCGAAACCATCATCGTGCCCAGGTATATCAGGCACGTCCGAGGGCCCAGCACTTTCCATATCGTTACGATGGTGGCTGCATTTGTCGCCGGTCCGGTCATCAGCATCGCAAACGCGGCGCCCGGAGAAACGCCCGCCAGGATCAGTCCCGCGGCGATCGGTATCGATGCCGTCGCGCAGATGTAGAGCGGTATGCCCACCAGCATGAGCACGAGAATCTGAAGCGGACCGGGGGGAACGGCCTGGGAGAAGTAGTCATTGCCCCCGACATACACCGCGATCAGCGCTCCGGCGACAAGTCCGATCAGCAGGGCCTTTCCGATATCCCTGGGCAGGGTAAGCAGGCCGTACTGCAGCGCCGCGACGATCTTCCCTCCGCCCCGTGCGGTGCAGCATGTATCGGTGCATTCGCCTTGCTCGGGTTCTCCGCCGCCCTGGTCGGAGTTCCCCGTCACCGCGACGATTCCGCCGCCCAGGACGCCGCTGATCAGGGCGGCTATCGGGCGGAATATCGCGAATACCCAACCGAGCAGGCTGAACGTGGCGAAGATGCTGTCTACGCCGGTTTGCGGAGTGGATATCAGGAAGGCGGTTGTGGCGCCCTTGCTCGCCCCGTGCCTGCGCAGTGATGTCGCCACCGGTATTACGCTGCACGAGCAGAGGGGAAGGGGCACGCCGAACGCCGAGGCCTTGATGACAGGCGCGATTCTTCCGCGTCCGAGATTGCGTTGGATCCAGTCGGCCGACACGAGCACCGACAGCACTCCTGCCGCAAGGAAGCCGAACAGCAGGAACGGCGCCATCTCGCCGATCGTGGACCAGAACTGCGCCGCAATTTCGATAAGTTGTTCAGGCATTGGACTGCTCTGGGTTGTTGCAGCGAGCCAGGAACGCCCCGACGTCCATTTCGCCGCGGATCCCCAGCCGCGTCAGGGCGAAATCGTATCGCACCGGATCTTGGGGCGCCAGTCGACCGAACGCTTCGGTGATCTCGACTACCGTGCGCATATCGGCGGCTTTGCGCTTGGTGGCGCCGAGGCCCGTGGCGATTTTGTGCATGTGCGTATCAAGCGGTATAAGGAGTTTCGATGGCGGCACGCCGCTCCATCCGCCGGGGTCCACCCTGTCCTTCCGCACCAGCCATCGCAGCATGAGGCACAACCGCTTGCACGCGCTGCCCCTGGACGGGTCGGGCAGCAGGTGCCCGCAGTCCTCGCCGGCGGCCTCGGTGATCTCCGCGACAAACGCCTTCAGTGCGCCCAGGACCGTCGTATCGTCGTCGTAAACGCCCTTTGCAAAGCACGCCCCCAGCGATCCGTGTTTGCGTATCGCGCCTCTCGCCCCGGTCAGCATCGCCGCCACCTGGCGCCCCGTGCTGAACCGGTGTTTGAATCCGCGCATCGCCCGGCGAATCGCCCCGGGCGCGGTTTCAGCGAGGTATCCAGCCGGTTGCGGGCCGATACGCCCGAGCGCGTCGGAAATGCTTTTCAGGATTTGCGCCACCCGCCCGTAAGCCAGCGAACTGGCCAGCAGCGCGACGATCTCGCGGTCCGCCGGATTCCGGTAGGCGTAGAGGAATTCCAGCGGATCGGGATGTACGTACCGCCGGCGGTTCACGTCGCGGTACAGGGCGTCAAGGATTTTGGTATGTCTGACTAAAGGCATCGTAAATAACAGGGGTGGTGGTGGGCTATCTCAGGTGCCACTGGTTTCCGTCGGCTTCGATCAGTTCGTCGGCTTCTTTCGGTCCCCAGGAGCCCGCCGCGTATTGGAGCAGATTATCAGTGTCTTGCGAGCAGCCCTCGATAATCGGCGAGACAAACTGCCATGCGGCTTCAACTTCATCGCTGCGGGTAAAGAGCGTCGCGTCTCCCCTCGCCGCGTCGAGCAGCAGGCGCTGATAAGCTTCCGGCGGGGCTCCGCCAAACGATTCGTGATATCCGAAGTCCATTTCGAGCGGTTTGATATTCATCGCCGGGCCCGGGACCTTCGCCTGGAACTCCAGGGCGATCCCTTCGTCCGGTTGTACGCGTATGGTCAGCACGTTCGGTCGCAGCGGACCGGCGGGCGGGCGGTTGAACAGCACGCGCGGGACGTCCTTGAAGTGGATGGATATTTCGGTGCACCGGCGCGGGAGGCACTTTCCGGTGCGGAGGTAGAACGGCACGCCCGACCACCGCCAGTTGTCCACGTGGGCCTTGAACGCGACGAACGTTTCGGTGCGGGAATCGGCGGGCACGCTGTCGGCCTGGCGGTAGCCCGGCGCCTCGCGCCCGTCGATGGAGCCCGCCGCGTACTGGGCTCGCACCACTCCGCTGGCCGCGCAAAGCGGCGGGATCGTCCGCAGCGCCCTGAGAACCTTTACTTTCTCGTCGCGGACGGCGACGGCGGTCAGCGCGCTTGGCGGTTCCATCGCCACGAGGCACAGCAGGTGCATCAGGTGATTCTGCACCATGTCCCGCAGCGCGCCGGAGCGGTCGTAATATCCGCCCCGCGCGCCCACGCCGAGCGACTCGGCGGCCGTGATCTGGACGTGATCTATGTAGTCGTGACACCAGGCGTGCTCGAAGATGCTGTTGGCGAATCGCAGGACCATGATGTTCTGGACCGTCTCCTTGCCCAGGTAGTGATCGATGCGGAATATCTGGTCCTCGTCGAATACCGACCGGGCGATTCGATTCAGGTCGCGCGCGGACCGCAGGTCCGTGCCGAACGGTTTCTCGATGACGACGCGAGCCCACGGATCCGTTTGCCCTCTTCTTGCCAGCGATGCGGCGCCGATGTTCTCGATGATGTCGGCGAACGCCGCCGGCGGGGTCGCCAGGTAGTGCATGCAGTTGCCCGGCACGTTTCGCTCGGCGTTGAGCGTTTCGATGCGTTTGCCGAGTGCCGCGAAATCGTCGGGCGAATCGTAGGCCCCGCGCTGGTAGAATATCCGCGAGGCGAACGCTTCCCACGCCTCATCGTCGATCAGCCCGCGGTGGCAGGAAAGCTCGTCGCGCATCGAATCGCACAACTCGGTGCGGAAGCTCTCGTCGGTTTTGTCGCTGCGCGAATATCCGATGACAGCCGCCGACTCGGGCAGGTGGTTCCGGCACCACAGTTGGAAGATCGCCGGAAGGATTTTGCGGCGCGTCAGATCGCCCGACGCCCCGAAAACCACCATCACGAACGGCTCGGGGAGGCGGGGCGATGTCGGTTCGGTCGTTGTTTCACTCATGGTTATCGCTCGATACTTTCGGGCAGCGACTCGATGAAGCGGCGAATCTCGTCTCGCACGCGCCGGTAGCAGTCAAGCTTCTCGTCGTCGTCGCGGCATTCAGCGGCCATCAGGGGCGGATCGTCGAAACCTGCGTGAATCACCAACGCCCGCCCGGGGAAGACCGGACAGCTCTCGTTGGCCCGGTCGCAGACGGTCACCACGTAATCAAACTCGATACCGCGCAGTTCGTCAAGATGCTTGGACCGCTGGGACGAGATATCCACGCCCGCCTCAGCCATCACCTCGACGACGTTGGGATTCATCCCGTGTGTCTCGATACCGGCGGAATACGCTTCGATGCAGCCGCCCTTGAGGCTTCGAGCCCAGCCCTCAGCCATCTGGCTGCGGCAGGAATTGCCCGTGCAAAGAAACAGTATCTTCAATTTCGCCGTCGTCTCAGGCATGTCCATCCGCTCATCCCAGCGCCACGTCCAGTGTCATCATGATCGCAAAGCCCGCTATCACTCCCATTGTAGCCAGATCGACGTTGCCTTTTCGTTGAGATTCGGGAATAAGTTCCTCCGCCGTCACGAAGATCATCGCCCCGGCCGCAAACGCCAGCGCGTACGGAAGGATCGCTGTCATTGAAATCACCAGCATCGCCCCGAGCACTCCGGCGACGGGTTCGACTACGGCTGACAACTGCCCGTACCAGAAGCATTTGAACCGTCCCATGCCTTCGCGCCTCAGCGGCAGGGCGACGGCGGTTCCTTCCGGGAAGTTCTGCAGCCCGATCCCGATTGCCAGTGCGACCGCGGCGCCGACGGTGGCTCCGGGAATCCCGCTGGCGGCCGCTCCGAACGCCACTCCGACGGCCAGGCCTTCGGGAAAATTGTGTATCGTGATTGCCAGGACCAGCAGCGTGCTGCGATGCCACGAAGTTTTCGGGCCTTCGGGCACGTTCAGACCGGGGTGCAGGTGCGGAAGGATGCGGTCGATAACGCGGAGCACAACCGCTCCCAGAATAAAGCCGATCAGCGGCGGGAGCCATTTCCACGTCGCGCCCACCGACGCCTCAGCCATATCGATAGCCGGCGCCAGCAGGCTCCAGAAACTCGCGGCGATCATCACACCGGCGGCCATTCCGAGCGTGCAGTCGAGGTACTTCTGCGAGAAGTTCTTGCTGAAGAGCACCAGCGCCGCGCCCAGCGCCGTTAAGCCCCACGTGCCGATAGTTGCGATCAGGGCTTGGGTTACAGGGCCCAAGTCATAGAACCATTCCATAGCTCTCTCCCTAAAGCGACAAGGTTTACGCCCCGCCGGCCAGATGAACCGACAGGATCCGAATACCAATACCAATAAGAACCAGCCCGCCGAAGCACTCGGCAAGGCGGCCCGTTCGATTGCCCAACCGGTTGCCCAGGCAGATTCCAACCAGGCTCATCAGTCCGGCCACCAGTCCGATTATAATGCTCGGCAGCCAGATCGACACGCCCAGAAAAGCCATGCTCACCCCAACCGCCAACGCGTCGATACTGGTAGCCGCCGAAAGCATCACCAGCGACCAACTCCGCGACGGGTCTTTCCGGGAACCTTTGCCCCTGTCCCGCGCCGCGTCCCACAGCATCTTGCCCCCGATCACGCCCAGCAGCCCAAACGCCACCCAGTGATCGCAGGCTGCCACATAGCCCGAGACGCTCCGGCCGCAAAACCACCCGATTACCGGCATCATGAACTGGAAAAGCCCGAAATGGAACGCGACACGAAAGACATGACGCCCGGTCAAACGCTCGATCGTCAACCCCGCCGCGATGGCCACAGCAAAAGCGTCCATCGCCAGACCGATCGCAATTCCACCAGTACTAAGCCAGTTCATTACCAGCCCATTGTTATCCCCGTTGGCGCGGAGTCAACCCCGGTTTTAAGATTCATTATCGCCAGGCGCTATTCATTCGCTACAGCACTTGGCTCGGGAGAAGTTACTTGTGGCGGAGCGATGTTCGCGCCTTTGTGCGGTGGAGAATTCTCACGGTCCGGAACCGGTAGGTTCCGCCCGATGGTATCGATAAGCTTTTGGACGTTGATTGGTTTGGTGATGTAGTCGTTCATGCCGGCGGCCAGGCATTTCTCGCGGTCGCCCTTCATGGCGTTGGCGGTCATCGCAATGATAGGGATGTTGTGGTTCCGCACGGACGAGTTCGGGTCTCGAATGGCGGCCGTGGCTTCGTATCCGTCCATTTCGGGCATCTGGCAGTCCATCAGGACCAGGTCGTAATGCTGGCGGGAAAGCGATTCGACCGCCTCTCTACCGTTTGCCACCGCGTCTGCGCGGTATCCGAGCTTTGCCTTGAGAATATGCAGTGCGACCTTCTGGTTCATGATGTTGTCCTCCGCCAGAAGAATGCGAACTCGCCGCTTGCGATCCTCGGTGATCGAGTGACGGGTGACGATGGTCTCCGAATGAGCCCAGTTTGGGCCTTCTGACCTGCCCGCCGCCGTTCGCAGGCCGTCGAGCAGTTGCGACTGCTTGACGGGCTTGGTCACCGTCCGCGAACACTCCGGTTGCTTGTCAAGAACAGCGGTGAACCAGAACGTCGAGCCTTCGTCTTCTTTACTCTCGACACCGATTCTCCCGCCCATTAACTCGGCGATCTGCCTGGAGATCGCCAGACCAAGGCCCGTCCCGCCGTACTTGCGTGTTGTGGAGGTGTCGACCTGGGAGAACGACTGGAACAGCCGGTCCATCCGGTCGGGGGCGATGCCGATACCCGTATCGCGAACTTCGCATCGGATAGTTGCCTGCTTATCGGTTTCGGCTTCAAGAGTCACGGAGATCGCCACCTCGCCGCGCTCGGTGAACTTGATGGCGTTGTTGGCCAGGTTGATCAACACCTGTCGCAATCTCCCCGGATCGCCCCGCAGCAGAGACGGCATTTCCGGGTCGACGAAGCACGAGAATTCGAGACCCTTGCCCCGGACCTTTCCCGCCAGGATATCTTCGGCCTCCTCCACGGCGGTGCGGAGGTCGAAGCCGATCGTTTCCAACTCCAGCTTGCCGGCCTCGATCTTCGAGAAGTCCAGGATGTCGTTGATCAGCGTCAGGAGGGAGTCGCCGCAGGTCTGGACGATTTCAGCGTACTCCTGCTGCTCGGCGGTCAGTTCGGTGTCCAGGAGAAGCCCGGTCATCCCGAGTACGCCGTTCATCGGCGTGCGGATCTCGTGAGACATGTTGGCCAGGAACTCGCTCTTGGCCTGATTGGCGGTGTCGGCGGCGTCGGCAAGAGCGGTAGCTTCTCTGGCAGCGATGGCCAACTGCCGATTTGCCGCGTCGGTGTTCTCTTTGGCCTGCTGCAGTTCCCACGTGCGTTCGGCGACCCGGGCTTCGAGTTGTTCGTTGGCAAGGCGCAAGTCCGCGTCGCGGACCTGCAGGGAGTCGGCCATCGCGTTGAAAGACCGAGCCAGGTCCCCCAATTCGTCATTCCTGTCGCTGCGGGAACGGACGCCGAGATCGCCCGAAGCCATAACGGCAGTCACTTTATCCAACCCGCTCAGGCGGCGGGTCCATCCCCTGACGGCCAGGGACAGGACGGTAACGCTTATAGCCGCCGCCAGCCCCACCGTCGCCAGGAGCACCTGCCATTGCCGCCGCTTGGCCTCCTGAATCTGCTGATACGAATGAGAAACTACTGCGCGCCCAATGACCTTTCGCTTCTCCGCCCCGCCTTCCGGCGAATCGTCCAGCGCCAGATCGGTTGGCGAGGAGCCGGTGGAGGGCTTCGACACAATGGACACGTCACGTTCGACAACCATTCCGTCGGCGGTTTCGCCACGCTCCCGGTAGTCATGCCACGCTGTTTCGTCCGGGGCAGTACTCGCCAGCACGGTGCCGGAACTGTCGTAGACGGCTACGAACAAGATGTGTTCGTGTTTGGCGGCATTCGCCACCAGGTGGTTGAGACTTTTGGTGTCACCGACGGCCAGGGACAGTTCGCACGTACTGGCCAGGCTCTCGGTTATGGCGGCGACTTCCGCCCGGGCTCCGCCAACGATCAACCGGTCGCTTGTGACGATCATCGCAGCCCCCATCACCGCGACCGCTCCCAGGACGGTCGTCAGGACCAGAAGCGTCACCTTGGTCCGCAGGGAGAGTCTTTTTTTTCTCCGGGTCATGATCACTTGTCTCCCTTTTGTTCGGGGCGATACACGGTCCCGGCGGTTTTGATGAATCTTTCCGGTACTTCAACGCCGATCCGGGCGGCGACGATCAGATTCACGGCGATGCTGTAAACCGTTTTTGCCGGGACGTTCCGCACATCGGGCGTCCCGGCGGCGACCTGCAATACACGATCTGTCATATCCGCCGCCTGCTCGCCCTGGACGCCCGGGTCCACGCCGACGCCAAGCAGCGCGCCGATGCGAACGAAGCCCGTGGAAAAACCGAAGACGGGCGTCTTTCTCTCGAGGGCGGACAGCAGGAGAAAGCGAACGCTCTGTGGATTGTAGATAGCAGGATCCGGAGAGGTCCAAACGATATCTATATCCTTGATCAGCAGGGTGGTCATGGCATTGGCGCTGGATTTGTGTTTGGTAACGTCGATGCTGACAATCTTCCAGCCTTTAGGCAGGGCGCTCCTGGCGTCGTCAAGATGCTTAATGCTCTTCTTGCTCTTTGACGAAAACAGTATTCCGACGACCCTGGCTCGCGGCAGAGCCCGGGCGATCAAGGCAAACTGGGAGGCGATTGGAACATCCGTCGTGATACCACTGACGTTGGGGCCTTTGAGACTCGTCTGACCACTCCCGGCCACCATGCAGTAGATCAACTTGTCGGTCGGTTGCATGTTCTTGCGGACCCAACTCGCCGCGCCCGTACCAACAGCCACCGTCGCGGCGACCCCATCGGCCCGCGCCCGAAAACCCTCCGCCAGGTCCGCCAGTGCAACCGCGTCCACCGAGTGGCTCCACTTTGTCAACCGGTCAGTCAGGGCGTTGCTCGCGGAGATGTAAGGGCCCGCGTCGCTGGTTCGTACAACCAGGATTTTTGACGGAGGTGCGCGGCGAATATGCTTCTTTCCGCCATTGACGGTAGATTTGTCGTCCTTGGTGTCGTCGGCGCCGGTAGGGGGAAGCATGCACAATACGATCGCACCGGCCAGAATCGTCTGCACCAGCAGCCGCCCATTCGTTCGAGACGAATGGGGGATGATACTCCTGTCTGACGGTCGGTCAATGCGCATATCCGGTTGTGTGCCTAGAATTTCCATTGAAGACGAATGAAGAAGGTCCGTCCGGGCGTATCATGGCCGCCCGATGTATCTATGCCCGCAACGCTCCGCACGTTGCGATGGAACAGGTCGCTCACACCGAACATCACCTCGCCATTGCCTTTGCCGAAGGCTTTGGAGATACCGACGTCGACTCGATGCGAAGATGGTCCGTCCGTGATTGTCTCCAGATGGTCGGCGGACGTGGATGTCTTGTAACGGTAGTTGGCGTTGAGCGCCCAGTCCCTCGGCAGGAACACTCTGGCGGTAAGCCCCATCTTGTGAGTCGCCGGAAGGTAGGATCGGACATCCTGGCGGGTATCGTCGGTGATGAAATCGTTGTATGCATACCACCCTTTGAGCATCCACTTGTCCGTCTTGAGTTTCGCCTCGGCTTCGGCGCCATAGGAGTCCGCGCCGTTAAGGTTCTTGGGGCGCAGGATGCTTTGCCCGAAGCCCAGGGGATTGCCCATACCGTAGAAACCGATCAACTTCGAGAAACGCTGATAGTAGACATTGCTCTGGACGGAGAGCATTTTGTTGATCTGGCCGGTGTAACCGGCTTCCAGGGCCCATGTCTCCTCGTTTTCCAGCTTCTCCAGAGGAGCGAGGATCTGGGACATGTACAGTTCCGGCGACCCGAAAAACATCGCACCTGCAGGAACATGACCGTGCTGTTGAGAGACCCTGCGAAGGACAGTGAACGGTGTTCGAAAGGCCTTGGCGGCGCTCACGCGGACGACATGCTGTTTGGCCTCGTCCAACGCATACACAGCCGACAAACGTCCCGCCCAGTCAGCCTGCGTTTCCGTGTAGAAGTCGCCGCGCAACTGGGCTTCGAACTCCAGCCTGTCTGTAGCCTTGTATCGGTCCATCACAAACGCCCCGAAAAGCGCCTCGCTTCGAGACTGTCCAATACCATTGATGTAGTTGGGTTTGTCGGAGTTGCGCTGGTCCATGAACATCCAACTGGCGCTTCCGCCGGCCGAGACAGTATGCTTGTCGCTGAGATGGAAGTCGAGCTGTCCTTCCAGGACGTTCTCCATGGCGGTGTATCGCAGCCACGGAGTCTCGTCGTTGTGCTCGAAATTGTTATACCACTGCAGGTAACCCGTAACATCTCCCTTGGTGCGATCTATTCGGGCGTAGGTGCGGACCATGTCGGCGGTTTTGGTTGACATGTTCCCAATCGCCTGCCCCTGGCCGAAAGTCGCGCGCATGTAGGCCAGGCCGAACGACATCTTGGAGTCCTCTTCAATGTCATATATTCCCTTAGCATTGAATCGATAGTTTCGACTGAAATCATTCGAGAGGAAGTGGTCGCCGTCGATCGCATCTTCGGCCGATTTGTGCGCATCATAGACCAGCGACGCAAGCCAGCCGAGCCTGCCTTCCTTCCCTCCATGACGAATGTGAGAATAGCTTTCGCCAAACTGGTTGACCGTCGAAGACACAAACAGGCCCAGGCAGTCGGCGGGGTCCTTCGTGATAATGTTGATCACGCCGGTGAAGGCGTTGGCGCCCCACACCCCGCCGGCAGGTCCGCGGACTATCTCGATGCGGGCGATGTCCTCCATCGGGACAGGCAGGCGCAGCAGATTCGCGCCGCCGGTCATTATGTTGTCGGCGCTCCGGCCGTCGATAAGCGTTTTGAGCCTGTCAGAGTAGAGTTCGTGCATCCCGCGAATGCCCACAACAACCTTGTTGCGGTTGATTCGCAGAACGTCCACGCCAGTAGCGAATTCCAGGATGTCGGGAATGTTTGTCAGACCGCTGTAGTGAATATCCCTGGCGCTGATGACGCCCACCGGTATTGACAGCCACTTGACCTTCTCCCGCCTGCGAGTCGCCGAAACGACCGTGGTCATGTCGTCGTATTCGAACAGGAGCAGTTCATCGCCTGTCGATACCGCTTCTTTGTCGGCGACGGGGACGTCGGCGATATCCCTGGTTGGTTGAGCGGACGCCGAACGCACGCCCGCGAGCAGGCATACTGTCAGCAGCATGGCTGGATATACGCATTGGCCAATAGGTGACGGCTTACGGTGCGACGTTTCGGGGCAATCTCGTGTTGTGCCCATGTCACTACCCCTGCGCCTCTTGCGGCGCATTTGTACCGACTCCCTCGTGTCGGTTATCTTCCGACCAGCGTTCTCCTGTTTACCGGTCCGGACTCGCTCTGTGCAGCAGCATCATCCACGATGCGCGCATATCTGAACGATAGACCATACCCATGTGCCCCCGACCCTATTACTGTCTCGGACATTTTATGGGCACCCATTACCTGTAATTGGGATTATTACGAGAAATACCTGAAGGGATGTCACACACCGCACAAATTGCGGATTGCCCGGAGGCAAGAACTGCGTTGAAATATCCGGGCTGGACGGTTTATTTGTTTGTCGATTCTTGAGAATCGATTAAGTCCAATTCTTCAGGTTTAACGCCATATTTACGATCGTAGAGCCAGATGACCGCAAACACAATCAGGAGCGCCGCGGGCAGAATAGCGACTACCCGAAACGAAACCTGCGAAGCCTGGGCCAGTACTTCATTGAGCCTCTCGCCTGACAACAGCGCAAAGGCCTCTTTACCGCCGGCTTCGCTTACCTTTGTGGAATCAAAGACCCGTCCCATTACCGGAAGGAACAGATATATCGCCAGTGTGGCGCCCGTTCCCATCAGTCCCATGCCCAAGGCGCCCGAGCGCGGATAACGCTCGTTTACGGTCGCCAGCATTGTCGGCCACATGTAGCATACCCCAATTCCCCATAACGTCGCCGCCAAAAGGGCGGTTACCGGACCACTTGCCACACTAAGCCACCAAAGCCCCGCCGCCCCCAGCAGGCATGAAATCCACAACAGGCCCACAGGCGAAAGTTTATGCACCACAGTACCCGCGAAATGCCTCATGACGAACATCAGACTGCTAATATAGATAAGTAACCAGATACCGCGCATGCCGACGGTGCGGGTTAACGCCATATCCACCCATTGACCAGGCGCCAATTCCGAGGTGGCTGTAAACCAAATGCAAAAGAACCAGACCCAGAACATCGGTTTCTTGAATAATTCCTTGAACATGTCACCAAAGCTGATGCCCGCTGCCGCTCGTTCAGTAAGAGGAAATTTCACCATGAAGCAAAGGACGACCAGCAAAACTGAAGGCACAAGCGCAATTATGAGTTTGTATTCCCATTGAATGCCGATATACCCCAACGCCAAACCCGCCAGTCCGCCCAACACTATCCCAGCCGGCCACCATGCATGTATGACATTTAACCTGTGTGTTTTATCTTTTGGGTAGAGCCCCACCACCAGGGGGTTGGTGTTGGTGTCAACGAGTCCCCATCCAAGCCCGACCAATAACATACCACCATAGATAATCCCATAAACACTGTCAGGCGCTATGTGCTCGGCGGTTATTACAATAACGGTTCCCATGGAAATAAGGATCCCGGACAGTCGCATGAGCAGTCCCATTCCGATGGCGTCGATTAAAGGACTGATAAGGAACAGGGTAATCGCATATCCGAGGAAGGGAACTCCCAATACGGACCCGACCATCTGTGCCGAATGCAGGGGATCGACGCCGTGGAAAACATCTTTCAGATCGCCGGCGACGTTGCTTCTCATACTGAAATGAACGCCAATCGAGAGATACGCCAGGCAACAGATAAAAAAGAGGAAGAAGCGATTCCTGTGAGGTGAACTTTCCACATCTTGAGTTGTTTGCATAGCAGCCCTTCGTTAACCGATATTTCACCGACCCGCCTACCGGCAGGCAGGTAGCTTCTCTCCCCGCGTCGAAGATCCGCCGTGGCGGAACCGTCCCGGGGCATTTGCAATGATTGTACCCGAGGCGATGCGTATGGCAAGCGAATCTGCGGTTTGGGCACGGGCAATTGCATCCATATCGGACGGTTTGGAGGATCCACACAGAGCCTCTGTGTCGCGATTATCGACCAGACAGAATTGGTCGGATAAACTACTGGTATCATGCGGTTGATCCGCTAGCACCAGCGTGATGGCGGATTTCTTTGACCGTGCAGTACAGCACGGGCACGACCAGCATGGTCAGGACCTCGATTACCATCCCGCCGAAAGACGGGATCGCCATCGGCACCATGATGTCGGCGCCGCGCCCGGTGGAAGTGAGCACCGGTATCAGCGCCAGGATGGTGGTTGCGGTGGTCATCAGGCACGGGCGGACGCGGCGCGAACCGGCATGGATCGTTGCTGCGCGGATGGCCTCGATGTCGGCGGGCCTGTCGCGATCGAATGTCTGGTTGAGATAGGTCGCCATCACCACGCCGTCATCGCTTGCGATTCCAAACAGCGCCAGGAAACCGACCCAGACGGCCACCGACATCTTGATCGGGTGCATGTGGAACATCTCGCGCAGATTCACGCCGAACACGTCGAAGTTCAGGAACCAGTCCGACCCGTACAACCACAGCATCAGAAAGCCCCCCGCCCAGGCTACGAATATGCCCGTAAAGACCATGAATGTCGTCGAGACCGATCGGAACTGGAGATACAGGATCATGAAGATCAGGAACAGGGCACCGGCCATTATCACGTACAACCGCTGCTGCCGGGCGGTATATTCCTTTACGGTCTTACCGGCCACGTTGAACTCGAGCGTCATTCCGGGCGGCATGTTCAGTCGCCCGTCTGAGACGCTGTTTTCGAGGAACTGCTGACATTCGCGGATGACGTCGACTTCCCCCAGACCTGGCTTGGGTGAGAATATCACGAAACCGACCATGAATCCCGCTTCGCGCTTAATTGACATCGGCCCGGGCTCGAAACCGATTTTGACCAGTTGTCCCAGCGGTATCTGCACGCCGGTGGCAGAGGGTACCAGCACCTGCTGGAGGGTCTCGATTTCGCTGCGGAGTTCGCGCTGGTATCGCACGCGAACGGGAAACCGCTTGCGTCCCTCGACGGTTGTGGTGACCGTCCTGCCCCCGACCGCGACCTCGATTACGTCCAGCACGTCGCTGGGGTTGACCTTGTAGCGGGCCATCGCCTCTCGAGACTGGCGCCCGGTGGTGTCGATCACCAGGTACGGTTTGGCCACTGTGCGGTCGGCGGCGACTGTCGAGGGATTCACCGACGGTATCTGCTTGAGCAGGGCCTCGATCTGTATCCCGGCGGCCTGGATTTCTTCGAGGCTCTCGCCCATGATCTTCAAACCCATTGGCGACCGCATCCCGGTCTGGAGCATGATGCGGCGGGTCTCGATCGGCTGGAGCTTCGGAGCGCCCGACATCCCCGTCATCTTGCCGACTTTGGCGATTTCGTTCCAGATGTCCTCTGGACCCTTAATGTGAGGGCGCCACTGGCGGATTAGCTTTCCGTCGTCGCCCACCCGGCGCCGCCCGTGTTTGTCGGTTTCGTACTCGCTCTTGTAGTTTATGACGGTCTCGACCATCGAAATCGGGGCTGGATCGAGCGCCGATTCGACCCGCCCGATCTTGCCCACCACCGACTCGACTTCCGGAATCGACTTGAAGGCGGCGTCCTGTTTGGACAGGTAGTCTATCGCCGCGCCAATCGACCCGTGTGAACTCATTGAGGGCATCCAGAGGAACGAACCCTCATCCAGCGGGGGCATCTCTTCGGCGCCCAGGCCCGGGAACGCTTCGGCGCCCGCGGACCAGACCTGCCGCGATTCCAGGTCCTCTTTCACCGGGGCGAAAGTCGTCTCGAAACCCAGCAGTATGACAACGCCCAGAACGATCAGCCCCGCCGGGATCGACAGGAACAGCAGTTTGTGGGCCAGACACCAGCTCAGGATCGTCGGATACGCCATCTGGAAGAGCTTGAAGAACCCCAGCAGCAGGCCGATCAGCAGGCCGACGAATATGATGTTCTTTCCGAATCCCCGGTCGGCGCCGAGAGGCCCCCAATGGGACGTAAGCGCGGTGGCGACCAGGGCGACCGCGGCCAGCGAGGCGATCCATCCGGCGGGCTTGTGGAATCTGGCGGGAACAAACTCCCTGCACAGATGCCACGCCGCAAACGCAACCATCGCTGCGCCAACCCACCATGCGAGCATCACGCCGGCGACTATCCCGGCGATGGCGACAATCGCATGCACGCACCGCTTCAACCAGCGGCCCGGGATCCGCCCGCAGAACAGCAAGTGGGCCGCCGGCGGGATAATCGTCAGCGCGACGACCACCGCCGCTATCAGGGCGAATGTCTTGGTGTACGCAAGCGGGCGAAACAACTTGCCCCTCTCGCCGGTCATCAGCAGCACGGGAAGGAAGCCGACGATGGTCGTCATGACGGCCGTCAGGACCGCGCCGCCCACTTCGACGCCGGCGCGATGGATTACTTCGAGCTTCGATTCGCCCGGATCGGCTTCGTCGAGGTGGCGAAGGATGTTCTCGCAGATGACAATCCCCATGTCGACCATCGTACCGATCGCAATCGCGATCCCCGAAAGCGCCACGATGTTCGCCTCGACGCCGAATACCTTCATGCCGATGAAGCACATCAGCACCGACAGCGGGAGGAGCGACCCGATCAACAAGCTCGACTTGAGGTGCATGACCATGAGCACCACGACGATAATCGTGATCATCACTTCGTCGCGCAAGGCGTGGTCGAGCGTGCCGAGGGTCTCCCTGATGAGCCCGGTGCGGTCGTAGAAGGGTACGACTGTAACCTTCGACACGGTCCCGTCTTCGAGCGTCTTGCCCGGCAGGGTGGGGGCAACCTTGGCGATCCTGGCTTTGACGTTATTGATAATCTCAAGCGGGTTTTCGCCGTAACGGGCGACCACCACTCCTCCCACGGCGCCCGCGCCGTCTTTATCGATAGCCCCCCTCCGCGGCGCCGGGCCCAGCGAGACTTCGGCTACGTGCTTGATCAGCACGGGCACGTTATCGGTGACCTTGACCACGCCGCTCTCGATGTCGGCGAGATTCTTGATGTATCCGATCCCGCGGACGAAGTACTCGACGCGGTTCAGTTCGATGGTCTTGGCGCCGATGTCGCGATTGGACGCCCGCACGGCGCGGTAAACGTCTGCCAGCGTCACATCGAACGCCCGCATCGCGTCGGGATCGACGTCAACCTGGTATTGGCGCACGAACCCGCCGACCGAGGCGACCTCGCTGACGCCGTGTGCCGACTTGAGATGGTCCCGCAATATCCAGTCCTGGATGGTCCGCAGTTCTTCGAGGTCCCATCCGCCGGCGGGCTTGCCCTCTTTGTCGCGGCCTTCCAGCGTGTACCAGAATACCTGCCCCAGCGACGTCGAGTCGGGGCCCATTACCGGGTTTACTCCCGGCGGCAGGGTTCCGGCCGGCAGCGATTTGAGCTTCTCGTTCAGGCGGGCGCGCGACCAGAAGAAATCGACCCCGTCCTCAAAGATCACGTATATCGACGAGAATCCGAACATCGACGAGCTGCGAACGGTCTTGACTCCCGAGACGTTCAGCAGCACCGAACTGAGCGGGTAAGTTATCTGGTCGTCGATCTGCTGGGGCGACTGCCCCGCCCACTCGGTAAACACGATCTGCTGATTGGCGCCGGTGTCGGGAATGGCGTCGACCGGCACGGGGTCTCGCGGCATGCGGGAGAGGGCGTCCCATTCGAACGGCATGACCGCCAGCCCCCATCCGAGGGTAAAGAGCACCACCAGCACGACCACTAGCTTGTTGGTGAGGCAGAACCGCATGATCCGCGCGATAAGGCCCTCGCGCCGCGGAAGATCGTCTGGTTGCGGATCCGGGCTCATTTACCGCCCCCTTCGATTGTCTCGATAACGCCGCCGCACTTGAGCATCGCCGCTCCGAAATACGGATTGAGCGTCTTGTCGTCAGCCTGCAGCCAGTTGGCGCCGCGATTGTCGAACGCCATCGGACAGCGATGCACAAACAGCTTGCGCCCGAGCGGGCCGAATCGTTTGGCCAGCGATATCATCTGGATGGACAGCGGTTCGAAGTCCTTGCGCAGGAGCTTGATGTCGCCGGCGCCTCCGGCCCGTTCGATCGCATCCCCCAAACTGCGCGAGTCTTTTATGTCGGTCGACGCGAAGGCCTTTTTCATTTGCTCGATGGCGGTAGTGGCCTCTTTGAAGTTATCGCCGGCCAGCGATTTTTGCACTGCAAAGTAAGCGTCGAATACGCCTTCAAGTTTTTTGGCGGTCTCCGCGGTCAGGTCGTCGCGGGGCTTGAGGGGCGCCTTCTTCATCTCGTCGAGCATGCTGGGCTTTGCGTTGAGTTGGCGTTCGGAGTCGATGGCGAAGTTGCCCCTGGTGACGACGCGCTCGCCGGCTTTCAGGCCTTTGCGAACGATATAGTACCCCCCGGCGCGGAGGCCCAGTTCGACAGTTCGGAATTCAAACGTCGGTTGGGGCTTGTCTTTCACCCGCACGTAGACCACCGCCCGCTTACCGGTGAGCATCGCCGCCGAAGCCGGTATCACCAGCGGTTTGGTGCCCTTGGGGACATCGGCGCCGCTGACGTATCCCAACGACTTTGCGGGCACGATATCCATTTCGCATATGTCGCAGATGCCTGCAGCGTCCTTTATCACCGACGGGTGCATGGGGCACATCCATTTGCCCGCCAGGGCGGTATCCATCACCTTGCCGCCGGCGGCAATCTTCGCGCGCACGGTCGCCTTGACGAACATACCCGGTTTGAGGCGCCCCTCGGCGTTGGAGGCGTTAACGCGGACCTTGACCGTCCGCGTCCGAGGGTCGAGAACCGGGTCGATAAACGAGATCGTCCCGGAAAACTTTTCGCCCGGATACGCCACCGACGTGAACTCGACCTTCTGGCCGTAGCGAAGCCACATCAGGTCCGACTCGTACGCCCGCAGGTTCACCCATACGCCGGTCAGGTCCGCGATGGTGTATATCCGGTCGCCGGTTTTTACGTACATTCCCTGCCGGGCGTTCTTGTGAATGACGATCCCGCCGCTCGGCGCGCCGATCGTAATGTGGTCCGATGCCTTGCCGGATTTTTCCATGGCCTCGATCTGCTCGGGCGCCAGGCCCCACAGGCGGAGTTTCTCGCGGGCGGCCTTGACCATATCGAGAGTCGATTTGCGGACTACCGCCACGTCGGAATCCTTGAGTTCCCTGACAGCCCTGATCCCCGCCAGCAGTTCCTCCCGGGCGCTGAGCAGTTCGGGGCTGTAAAGTTCGACCATGTGGTCGCCCTTGCGTACGGGCACGCCGGTGTAGTCCACGAAC
>JADHXQ010000131.1 GCA_016782885.1 Phycisphaerae bacterium
GGCGTTATTGCGAGCGACCTCCGCCGCATCCGGGTAGTATCCACGTTGCTCCGACGCCGGGCGGCGCCCGAACACGCCCATCCGATCGCCCGCGATCAGCCCCGCGACGATCAGAATCGCCGCGACATATCCCAAGGCCTGTTGGCGCGTATATCGCCTGCGGTGCGGTGCGGAACGCCTGTTTGGTCTGTGCTTGTCTCCGCTCATCGAATCGCAATCCGGCTGTCATGGGGTGTCACATATGGTTCACAGTGCTCAGGTGTGAACCATGTCTGAAAACAAGATTGGAACACATTGGTATATCCTGTGTTTCAAAGGAGTTGTGGTTTATAATATTCGCTTGACATCTTCGGTTTCGTATGTCACAGGCCAGCCGATTGGGACGTCCGCGTGACGTCTCGGTCGTCCTAGCGCAGAACCGGTCCTTTGGCGTCTACTATGTGGACGCCCATGACTCCGCCGGTCGATTTCTTGTCCGTATACTGCCACACAACCTTCTTGTCACGCGTCACTTCGAACAATACCGCCCCGCGAGCCCCCCGTCCGTGCCCGAAGTAGTTCGCGATCGCGATGTTCCCGCCGGGCAGAATCTGTATGCCCGTCATAAGTGCCTCACCCTTATCGACTTCCTTCCCGCCGGGGGCCAGTTGCTCGACGATCTCCTTTTTCGTCATCGACCATACGATCTTGCCCTTGGGGTCCACTTCCTTCAGCATGAACCAGTCGCTGCACATCGTATTACCGTTGGCCATCCGCACCGCCGCGAACGCCGGCGCCTCGGTCTTGATCTCCATCACAACTTTCCCCTCGGGCGTATACTCCCGCACCACCTTGTTCTTGTGATGGGCCACTAAGTAATTTCCATTGCCCAGCTTGCGTGCATGGCGCATCATCGCGTGCCCGCCCTGCTTGTACTTCAGCTTCACTTCCTTGACGATTTTCCCGGCCTTGCTCACCTCGATCAACCGCCCGCGGGCGCAGTCGCTCATCAGCGTATTACCGTCCGCAAGTCTTTGCACCGCATGCACTTCGCCTTTCAACTCGTATTTCCACACGATTTTCTTATCCGCCCTGATCTCCATCGCCCCGCCCACACCGCGACCGGCGTAAGCCGCCAGCACATTACCGTTGGCCAGCATCCACGCGTCGTGACACCTCGGGGCGGGGAATTCCCACACGATTTTCCCCTCCGGCGAAATCTTGAAGACCTTACCCTTCGACCCGTCAGCCGCCACCACTGTATGACGCAGTTTACCCTTGATCAGCGGTTCAGCGGCGGCCGGGGCCTTCTTAACCGCCGCCACCGTCGTCGATCCGACCAGAACCGCAAGAACCAGCGCCACGGACAAAAAGTACAAGAATGTTCTTCCAGGCATGATCAATTCCTTTTCCTCAGAGTTCAGGTTTTTCGATTCACAGGTTGTCGAGCGATTCTACCCGCGCGGGGAAGTTCGGGAAAGATGATTATTTGACGGGTCATGTTTCGTCGAGGAATACAGCCTCTTTCTTGCCACGGATGACACGGACCTGCCTGCCGGCCGGCAGGTGACACGGATGGAATTATGGTTACGACAACGTCCACGACTTTTCTCTACCACGGAATACACGGAAGGCACGGAAGGGTAACGCGGATCCTGGTTAGCGGCCGACGGAAAGTCGGCCTTCGTCCCGCACCAACCAGCTTCGTGCGGGATTGTCGTCCGCCGTCCGCCGTTAGCTGATAGCTAATAGCTGATAGCTGAAAGCTCGTGCTTTGCTATGAAGCACGACTTGACTCAACTCCCCCCGCAGGCGATAATCGGGATGTTACGGGATAAGACAATTGGTCCGCAGGGGTTCGAGCAGGATCGCCCGGGCCTTCGGCCCTCCGTTTCGGGTGATATGGCTTCGGAATGGCAGGTCCTCGCACTACACGGGCAAGGAACCGAACAATATGGTCCTCAGGTATCTGAAGTGGAAAGAGAAACAAGAAGCCGAACCAACCACTGTACCCAATAGCGGTGCGGCCCTGCCGCCCGCTGATCGGTAGCGCGGGTTGTTATCATGCAAAACGCGCAATGAACAGAACTTTACTGGTTCTTTTGACGCTGGCGTTGTCACTGGCCGATTGTGACAGAAAGCCGGCTGGCGATGCTCACCGGCAGGCTATCGAAACGCCCGGATTGCAGGTATATTTGAAAAATGCGCCCCCAACAAGCGAATCACCGATAACGGCGGTCTTTCCGCTGACTCTATCGGTGTCTCCAGGCGGAATCGACGGCGGGCATTGGTTATGCGTCGAGTAACTCCATGATGGCGGCTTTCAGCGTGGGCATGTCGTTCTGAATGATGTTCCAGACCTGATTGAGATTGACTCCGAGGTAGTCATGAATCAGCACGTCGCGGAAGCCCGCCACTTCGCGCCAGGAGACATCCGGACGTGTCGAACGGGCCTCCTCAGACAGTCGCTTGGCCGCTTCGCCGATAATCTCGAAGTTCCGGATGATTGCATCCTGGCGCATGGGCTCGGCGTCAAAAGTGCTCCTTCCGGCGGTAGCGTATTGTTCGATCTTCTCGATGCATTCAAGGATATGCGTCAGGTACAGTCGATCATATCGCCACGGCCTCCTGAAGGATCCGGTCGCGAATCAGAGAATGAAGGGCCTCTTCGGTGACCAGGTCCACCTTCTGGCCGAGGATATCTTCAAGATCGTGCTTCAGGGCGATGTGGTCGACCAGACTTCGATCGCTGTCCAATCGGACGAGCAGATCCACGTCGCTGCCTTCGGTCACATCGCCTCGCACAACGGAGCCAAAGACCCTGAGATCATGTCCGCCATGCTCGGCGACGATATGCAGAATCTCATCCCGCCGCGATCGCATATCAGCCATTGTGACCATAAGATAATTATACCATGTACTCCTCAGGTTGCAATAAAACTCTCGCATCGCTGTCGCAAACGCGTAGCGTCGATGAATAGAACGCTTTATAGTATTCAACGCATGAAGAGTCATTACCTCCTTATTTAACGGAGACTTGCGATGAAAGTCGAATCGTGCCTCCCGCGTCGGTACACCCGATAATATCGATTGATTGATTGGCCTACCAGCCTCCGCCGCCTCCGCCGCCTCCACCGCCTCCTGATGACCCGCCGCCTCCGCTTCCGCTGCTTGATGCCGACGACATGGCGCCGGCGAAACCGCCGCTCAGTGAGGAGGCAAACGCCCCGGCGCCCCCGGCGGCAAGGCCCGCTCCGCTATACCACGACGCATGCATCCCGCCGCCCTCCATATCCGCGTCGAAAAGATGATCGAACTGCCCGGCCCACTGCTTTTCCACGCCCAGTACAATGGCGTAGGGCAGATAATCCTCGAACAGTTCGAGTGTTTTCATCGGCGCGGTCTGTTCCAGGATATCTCCCTCCGCGGTAGCGAGATACATCTTGAAACCCTCGATTTCATCCATGATCTTCCTGCCCGCAACGGTAGGCTGTTTCAACCAGAACCAGAACTTCAGATTTATCAGGCCCATCGCTATTGCAATGAGCACCAGCCAGACTGTACCGATCCACGCCAGAAAGCAAATCGCCACTACTTCCCCTATGCAAAAGGGCAGTGCAAAGAGCGTAAAAAAGATGCACCCAAAGATCCCGCCGACCAGGTGGAGCCCTTTCTTGGAGCCCAGGCTTATCCACAGGGTTATCACCCCTTTAAGCATCGCAATGACAGCGGTCGTCCATGCCGACAACCAGACGAAAAGGAAGATTGCCTCATACCTTCCATCCAGCAGCGCCGAACCGGCCAGGACCAGACCCGTCAAAACCAGACCGATCACAAACCATCGTGTATTGTTGAGGAAAAACGGTTTTCCATACTCCGTTTCCAGCGACTCCTTTACGGACTTGCGGGCCGCCTGGAGTTTCTTGTGATTCTTCTGCTTCAACTCCAGCGTTTTACCCTTACCGGAAAACAGTTTTCGCAGGGCGTCCTTCTCTTCGCCGCGGAGGCGCCCGGGGGAACCGTCCTTATTCCGTTTTTCCAGTGTGTACCCGTGGTCGGCCTCGACGATCTTGAGATGACCCTTCACCGCCATACTAACTATCGCCGCAATCACGCACCTGGTGTCAAAGGCCATCCTGTGCAGGAATCCCGCCCCGGCCGGCGAGACGTTTTCCGGGGGCCCGAACCGGGGAATTATGACCTCGCCCCTGGGGTCCCGTCCCACCCGATACCACGCGAAAAGGTAGTACCCCAGCAGGATCAATATACCAACCAGCACCCCGGCCAGCATCCTGTTGTCATCGAGGAAAATCGCCCATTTCTCCCCTTGCGTCGGCTCGGAGACCGCCCCCTTGGCAAACGGTACGACAATCGTCAGGTTCTCACCGGGGCGAAAACCGCGGGTCGTCACGAAGCAGGGTCTTGGATCGTTCGCCGACACCATGCCGCAGCGGTAGTCGGTCCCTTTGTCGCCCCCGAAACCGGTATAGGCCTCCAGCGGACCCGACGCCCCGGCCCGGTCGGGCAGCGTCACCACCGCTTCAACTTTCTGGATCGGGAACGCCCACTCCGTACCGTTGACGTTCCAGTAGAGTTCATCGTGGTCTTCGAAGTAGCGGATCTGCCGCGTCGTTTTGTATTTGAGCGTGTAAGTGTAGACGCCGTGCTTGAGCATCACGTCTTTCCGGCCGCAGTAAACGCGCGTGTAGTTCGGCTGGCGGTCGAAATGGTGCGGTTCTCTCTTCCCGTCGCGTTTGACGCTCAGAATTTCAAAACCGTAGCGCTTATTATACCAGATGGAGGACTTGCGCGTCGGGAAGTCGCGATATATTCCGCGCTTGATTTGCTTGCCCTCGACCCGGACGGTAATGGTCTCCGTGACCGTCAGGGAGGAATCGGGATGCACCACAATGTCACCGCGGAACAGAAGGATCTCTTCGCTGGCGAGGGCGGGATGGGCTCCCGCCGTCACCGCCGAAACAATCGCCGTCAACAGGAGACAGCGGTGCATCATAATTTGACCTCCGGGTTGGCGCGATCCGTGGCGGTTTCGATTTCAAAGAACTCTTCCGGTTTGAAGCGAAAGATCGCCGCGACCAGAACGGATGGGAAACTTCGGGCGCGGATATTGTAATTCCGCGTCGCTCCGTTGTAGTAGCGGCGGGCGTATTGAATCTGATCCTCTATCTCCGCCAGTTGTTTCTGGAGTTGAAGGAAGTTCTCGTTGGCCCGCAGTTCGGGATAGCTCTCAGCCAGCGCGAAAAGATGCCTGAGTTGATCGGTCAGGGCGTTTTCGTTCTCGTTCCGCTGGCGGAGTGTTTCGCTTTGTCCCGTCCGTGTGCGGATTTCGCCGATCCTCTCGAACGTGAATTTCTCATGGGAGGCGTAGCCCTTGACGCATTCGGTGAGGTTGGGCACCAGGCTGCTGCGCCGCTTGAGCTGCACGTCGATCCCGCTCCACGCCTCCCGCAGCAGCGTCCGGTCGCGAACGAGGCGGTTGAAGGAGAAGATGATCCATCCAGCCAGTGCGGCCGCCGAAACAATCAAAACGATTTGCGGAAACTGCATAAACCTGTCCATTCACTGATGGGAAAATAATGCATCTTCAGCTTTCATAGCGCCATTGCGCGCCGTTCTTCGTCTTTCAGATTACGAAACTGCGATCCGTCCGACAATGTTTAATTGGTATTCCGGAGTTTTTTACCGCCGGACTCTCCGCTCACCGCCCGCAATTATCGATAAAAACGTAATCGTGATGATGAATGGCGTTGAAGGTGACTCATCCCCGCGGCGCGCGCCACCCAACGACATTCAAAACCAACGATGCGCGACACCGCAAGCGGTCATTGCTCGCTTTAACAAACGTGTGTGCTTTCACCAGAAAACCGCTTGCGGTGTCGCGCGCCGTCGGTTTACTATCGATCCATGGTCATCGCATATCACCTGATCTGGACCGCATACGGATGGTGGTTACCCAACGATCCAAGAGGGAGCACATCGGATCGCATACGTCAGGACATCGTCACCGCCCTTGGCGAAATCCACCACGGGCGCAGGGACATCCAGCCCGCGGGATGGGAAATCCGCGAGTTCTACAACAACGCTCCATCAGTGCTGAAACACGCTTTACTGACAATCTCTACGGATGAGCGCCAGATCATCGCCGCGAGTTTCGCCGAGACCGTCGAGGCGCGCAAGTACACATGCTACGCCTGCGCCATCATGAGCGACCACGTTCACATGCTTATCCGAAAGCACCGCGACACCGCCGAGCGGATGATCGCCAACTTGCAGCGGAGTTCCCGTGATGCTCTGCGCCGTCACGGTTCCAAACCGCCCGATCACCTTAGTCTGGGGCGGACCGGGCTGGAATGTTTTTCAGGACAATCCCGACGACATTCGCAGGACGATCACCTACATCGAAGAGAACCCAACCGCTATGCGGAAGCCCCGCCAGCAATGGACATTCGTCACCGAATATGACGGTTGGCCGCTGCATGAAGGGCACAACCCCAACTCACCCTATGCAAAGCGACAATGCGGAGAACCGTTCAAGAAAAAGTGATCCCCACGACATTGACTCTGGCGGAAAGACTTATAAAGTATTGGAAAAAAAGGAAGATAAATCAGTCCCGCCCTTCTTGTCCGTTAATAAGCTTGTTTGCTTGCACTGGAAAATCGCTTGCGGTGTCGCGCGCCGTTGGTTTTGAATGTCGTTGGGTGTCGCGCGCCGCTGATTTACGAACGTTGCAGGGAGGCAATGATGAAGAATCACGGGATGTCATGTGTCCTTCGTGAAGACATGGCAACTGGCAACTGGCAACTGGCAATTGGCGACGGCAAGTTATGGCAAGGAGCTATGACAAAGGAATCTTAATGAACAGAACTGTACTGGTCCTTTTGACGTTGGCGTTGTCATTGCTCGGTGGTTTGTTCGGCTGCGGGGCGTCTGATGAGCTTGTTTACTATCGCTCCCAGTATGAGATGTGTTGTAAGAATATGGCGTTTGAATATCGGACAGGCCGTTGCGACAGGGCTGACTTGCACCATATGCGTGGTTACTTTGAGAAACGCGTCGGGACGATGACGGGGGGCGAGTTGCGGGGGCTGCTTGGCGAACCGAGAGTTGTCACACCCAAGGACTGCTATTACGGCCAGGCGCTATCGTGCATCTACGGCCTCGATGCTCTCGATGTTGAAGACTGGGACAAACATGACAAACATGACAAACGAGACAAATATGACAAACACGATCAGGTGCTGCACTATGGCGAGGATGGCCCGCCCGAGCATTGGATCGCAGATGAATCTTTCAATCTGTTCTTCGTCATGAAGGACGAAGTCGTCATTGGCATGTGGTGTTTGTTCCCGTGACGGTTCTTCCGTTACACTCACTTCCTGCCGGTGATAGAAAACACTCGAGCCTGAAAAGACGATGATGATAGGACGATTAAATCCGGTATGGCTTTTCGCTACTGCGGCGTGCTTCCTGGTGACGGCAGGCTGCGACCGGGCGGCTGATGAGCGGGTGCAAACTGCGGGTCCCAATGTTCCGGCGTCACGTCCCGCGGGCGCGCCGCGGACCGCCGGGCCGATCACGCCTGCATCACCAATCGTCATCGCGGCGAGAGGGCAGGTCGGCAGGACGGTAATCTACGATCCCTCGTACGTTCGCCTGGCGTATCCGGGGGGTGATGTGCCCATAGGGCGGGGAGTCTGCACGGACGTTGTGATCCGCGCTCTGCGCGATGCCCTTGATATCGACTTGCAGAAGCTGCTTTACGAGGACATGCGGGCCGCCTTCTCGGAGTATCCGAGCCGATGGGGATTGAGGAAACCCGATCGCAATATCGATCACCGCCGGGTGCCCAATCTCAGGCGCTATTTCGAGAGGAAAAACTACTCGCTCGGCGTCAGCCGGAACAAGCAGGATTACCTTCCCGGCGACCTCGTCACGTGCGACGTTTCGGGGCGGGATCACATTATGATCGTCAGCGACCGGAAGACGGGCAGCGGCGTGCCCCTGGTGATTCACAACATCGGCAGCGGCGCCAGGGAGGCCGACCGCCTGTTCGATTTCAGGATAACGGGACATTACCGAATCGGGAAATAGGAACACCAGGCCTCGAAAATAATCATGCGGTCGAGGCCGAGTACAGATCATGAACACAAACTATTATTCTTTAGCGTTTGAGGGCGACTTTTTTGAAATCGCCGCCGATGTCCGCCATTGGGGTCCGGACCTGCTGTTCTTCATCCATGGACTCGGCGGTTCCAAGGATGCCTTTCATCACGTTTGGGAGCGAAGTGATTTTGCGGGGTACTCTGTCCTGGCGATCGACCTTGCAGGGTTCGGGGCGTCCGACAAGCCGGAGAACTTTCCCTACACGATGGAGGCCCAGGCGCAGGTCGCCGCCGGGCTCCTGGCGGATTTTCCCGACACGAGACTGCACGTGATCGGCCACAGCATGGGCGGCGCCGTGGCGCTGCTTTTCCCTCCCGAGATTCTCAACTCGATAGAAACGTTTGCAAATGCCGAGGGTAATCTGATCGGCGCCGATTGCCAGCTTGGCAGCCGAGGAATGATAAGTGTGCCGCCTGACGTTTTCGCGGGCGAAATGTTCCCTGAACTGCGAGCGAAATACGCCGGCCTCGACCCGGGTTATTCCGCTCTGGACTCCACTACCGCCGATGTTATGTACCGAAGCGCCGAATCGCTGGTCTCGTGGTCCGACAGCGAAAAGCTGCTTGAAGCGTTTGCCTCTCTGGCGTGTCGAAAAGCCTATTTCTACGGGTCCGAGAATTCCGCGCATCCCACGGTGCAGCGCGTTGGAGATATCCCGAAAGTCGAGATAAAACGCAGCGGTCATATAATGATGTGCGATAACCCCGAAGATTTCTACGGTGAGTTGCACAAATTCGTGACGGCCTGAAAGCGAAAAGGGGCCATTGTAAGGTGTCCCCTTTTCGTTGATTGGTTGTAAATTGCGTTGCCGTTGCCGGCAGATACGATACAATCATTGGAAAGACTCGCGGTCCCGGAGGACTGTTTCGGGACGGGCAGGAATCTATCCGGAAGTTTCGACTGAACGAGGAGCATACTGTGAAATCAATCAAACGTCGCGATGTTCTCAAGGGCGCACTGGCCGGAACGGTTGTCGGCGCCGCACCGTTCAATATTCTCAAGGCCGGAGCGTCTCCAAACAGCAAACTCAACATTGCCTGCATTGGTGTCGGCGGTATGGGGTCGTCCGACGCGGCCACGCTGTCGCGGACGGACAACGTGATCGCCCTGTGCGATGTGGACGAGGCGCGGGCCGGGAGATGCATGGCGCGGCACAAGCATCTTCACAAGGTGAAGCTCTGGACGGATTACCGCGAGATGTTCGACAAGATCGGAAAGCAGATCGACGCGGTCTGCATCGGAACGCCCGAGCACGCCCACTACGCGATCTCGATGTTCGCCCTCAAGCGGGAAAAGCACGTATACTGCCAAAAACCCCTCTGCCACACAGTCAATGAAGTGCGCCTGCTCACCGAAGAGGCCGCCAAGCACCCCAAGGTCGTCACCCAGATGGGGCACCAGGGGCACTCGGGCGAAAGTTCGGCGATTATCAGGGACTGGGGCCTGGCAAACACGATCGGCGACGTTCGCGAGGTGCATGCATACTCCCGGAAGAACTACTGGACCGACAAACCGCTGGCCGCACCCAGCCAACCGCCGAAAACGCTCAACTGGGACCTCTATCTCAACCGTGCGGGAAAGATCCCCTTCTCCACCAGCTACATGAATCGCGAGTGGATACGGTACAGCCACTTCAGCGGCGCCGTGGGCGATATGGGCGCCCACATTCTGGACCCGGCGTACTACGCCCTGGACATCCGCGTTCCCCTCAGCGTTCATGCTGACGTCAAGATACCGGCAATGCCCGGTTCACTTCCGCGCGCGGGAGTCATCACATGGGAGTTCGCGGCACGGGGCAAGAAGCCTCCCGTAACGGTCAAGTACTACCTCGGACCGGGTATCGATTTTCCCCGCCCCAGGCATCTCGAGAAGAAGCGCCGGGGAATCACCAGCGGTTCGGTCCTGGTCGGAGCCGACGCGTCGATCATGGCGGGCAGTCATTCCCAGGGCGCCCGGCTTATCCCCGAGACCGTTATGAAAGCCACGCCCAGGGCGCCCAAAAAGGCGTTCCGCTGCAAGGGCAGGGGACACTTCGCAAACTGGACGCTGGCGTGCAAGGGACTGGACACCGCGATGTCGCCCTTCGAATACGCCGGTCCGCTGTCGGAGATTATCGTCCTGGGCGATATCGCTCTCTTGCACCCGGGCAAGACGCTGCTCTGGGATGCGAAGAACATGAAGATCACGAACGACTCCGCCGCCAACAAGAGCCTCTTCATGCGCCGCATCAACCCCCGCGACGACATGAAGTGGATATGATACGCCCCGGCGGATGGCGGCGAAACCTCATACTGCAAGGAGCAAATATGACTCGCTTGGACATGAACCGGCGCGTTGTATGGCGGGCGCTGTCTGCTGTACTGGTCTTGGGCATGATGTGCGCATCGGCGGCGGGCGGCGGGTCGATCGGGCGCTACAACGTCATCTGGGAAAGCCCGTCGAAGGATGAAACCGGGCAGATGCCGCTTGGAAACGGAGATATCGCTGCCGGCGTATATGCGATCGAGGATGGCGATCTCTATCTGCTGCTGGCCAAGAACGACGCTTTCAACTACAACGGCGACATTTTCAAAACCGGGCGCGTTCGGATATCGCTGGCGCCAAACCCGTTCGTAAAGGGAAAGAAGTTCAGGCAAACCCTCGACCTGGCGACCGGTTCGATCCGCATCGCCGCCGGCGGCGTGAGCGTGCGTATCTGGGCGGACGCCAACCGCCCGGTCTATCACGTGCAGATCAATTCGCCCGCGGAGATCTCCGTCACCGCCGCCCCGGACTTCTGGAAGCGGGTCGACGATTGCAGGCATAACTGTGCGCGGGCGCCGATCAAGAATCCCACGCAGGACGTTCGCGCCGATCGGAAGAACAGCATCCTGTGGTACTTCGCGGTGGGCGATCGGAGCACCTATGCATCCGACATGAAATATTACGACGTTGAACACATGATCGCAAAGTACCCCGACCCTTATCGCTTCAACACGTTCGGTAACCTGCTCGAAGGTCCGGGCATGGCGCCGAAGAGCGGGAAGCTTGTCGGCAAGGGCAAGAGTTTCGATATCCGCATCCACTCACTGACCAAACAGACGCCCAAAATCGAAACGTGGATCGAAGCGATCGAGCGGTTGGCTTCGAAACCGGTGGACGCGAAGAAAGACTTCGAGGCGCACTGTCGCTGGTGGAAGGCGTTCTGGGACCGCAGTTGGATCATCGCATCCGACAACACCCTTCCGCCCGACCAGCGGGAGAAATTCAAGGGCGAGGCGCCGTCCGGAACGCGCACCGAAGCCGACGGCGGGGCGCTGGTGTCGCAAAGCTACAACGTGTTCCGTTTTATTATGGCGTGTCAGTCTCGCGGGCGGATTCAAGCCAAGTTCAACGGCGGGCTCTTCACCCAACCGCTTCGCGGCCGGAAGAACGCGCAGGGGGACGACCGCCTGTGGGGCAGGCGATACACCTACCAGAACCAGCGGCTGCTCTACTGGCCGCTACTGATGAGCGGCGACGGCGACCTGATGAAGCCGTTCTTCAACTACTACTGGAATCTCCTGCCGACCCGCAAGGCCATCACCAAGGCATGGTTCGGGCACGAAGGCGCCTACTATCGCGAGAATATCGAACCGACCGGCGGTGAGCGGGATTGCGGTCGCTCGGGCAAACCGCCGAAGACCAAACCGGGCGAGAACAAGGGCAGGGGGTACTATCACAGCTACTACTTCACCTGCGGTCTGGAGACCGTGACCATGATGGCCGAGTACGTGAAATATTCCGGCGACAAGGAGTTTCGCGATACGGTGCTGGTCCCCTTCGCCCGCGAAGTCCTGCTGTTTTTCGACAAGCACTATCAGCGCGACGCCGATGGAAAGATACGCCTGGACCCGGCGATGGTGCTGGAGACCTGGTGGATTGCGATCAACCCGGCGCCCGATATCGCCGGTCTGCAGTTCTGCCTCGATGAACTGCTGGCGATGAAGGCGGGCACGCCCGAAGACCAGAAAAACTGGCGCCGTTTCCGCGCCGAAATACCGCCGGTCTTCCTGCGCGAAATCGAAGGGCGCAAGGCCATCGCGCCGGCGAAGGAATGGAGCAAGAGGAAAAACGCCGAGAACGGTGAACTCTATCCGGTATTCCCGTTCCGCTGTTTCGGTCTGGGGCTGGGAACGAAGGAAATCGTCGAATGGACCATGAAGCATCGAATGCTCAAAAACGCTTTCGGTTACAGGTGCTGGACGCAGGACCAGATCCACTGGGCCTACGCGGGAAACGCATGGGAGGCCAAAGACGGGCTCATCCACCGCTTCCGCAGCGCATCGAAACAGTGCCGCTTCCCCCTGTACGGACGCGCCGGGCCCGATTCCTGCCCGGACTTCGATCACTTCGGCTCCGGAAGCACGGCGCTTCAGCGCATGTTAGTCCAAGAGGCTGCGGGCAAGATCCTGCTGCTGCCGGCCTGGCCCGCCGACTGGGACGTCGACTTCAAGCTCCACCTGGAAAAGAGCACGGTCATCAGCGGTAAAGTTGTTGACGGTAAGCTGACGGAATGGACTATCGAACCCGCTGCCCGCAAAAAGGATGTGGTGGTCTACAAACCGCAGATTGCGCCCAAACGTCCGGTGCGGTAAGTCGGATGTCTACGTGAACGGGAAGAAACTCTGATCGTTCAACTGGTTCACTGAAGTGACCAGTCCTGTCTGGATGTTTGGACGCATGGATATTGGGCGGTTGGTGGGACCCTTGAGGTCATTTGTCCCAACGGCGCGCGAAACCGCAAGCGGTCCTGATTCGCTGACCACATCAGATGTTG
>JADHXQ010000132.1 GCA_016782885.1 Phycisphaerae bacterium
CAGATACGTGCTGTTGCAGCTCATCCGCATGTTCTGCAGGGCGCAGGTCAGACGCCTCTGGTCGATCTCCGAAAGGTATCCGTACCGCCGCCATTTGTGGACGATCCTGGCGACGACCTCGCGGTTCTCGTCGTGGAAGGTCTTTTGCTGGGCGGTCATCGGCACGAAGAACCGCTTCTCCAGGCGTTCGGGCAGTTCATCGAGCACCGATTCCTTCGTGCGCCGCACCAGGATCGGACCGAGCGTGCGCGAAACATCGTTCAGTTTCTGATATCCGACCACCCGTCCGTCTTCGTTCACGTGCTGATGCGCCGCCAGGAAGCGGAACATCGGTCCCAGGCGGTGACGGTCGACGAACTCGACGATCGAGTGCAGTTCCTCGAGGCGATTCTCCAGCGGGGTGCCCGTCAGTACGAATGCATAATCCGAGTCAAGCTGCTTGACGGTCTTGGCGGCGCGGGTCTTCCAGTTCTTGATCCGCTGGGCCTCGTCCAGAACGATCAGGTCGAACCGCTCGGCGGCGATGGCTTCCAGGTCGCGATGGACCACGTCGTAGTTGACGATCGTGTAGAACGAATCGGCGGCGTACAGTTGCCTCCTGGCGGCTATTGGGCCTTGGACAACGGTAGCCCGGCGATTCGTGAACTTGGCGATCTCGTCTTGCCACTGGTGTTTCAGCGAGGTCGGACAGATCACCAGCACGCGGCGAACGTCGGCGTGTCGGGCGAGAATCTCCGCAGCCGCTATGGCCTGAATGGTTTTTCCCAGGCCCATGTCGTCGGCGATCAGGCATCGCCCGACTTTGGCGGCGAATAATGCTCCTTCGCACTGATACGGGTACAATCGCGCTTTCAGCAGCGATTTGACCCCCTTGTCCTCGGCGCCCTTTGGGAATGCCGCGTCGATGCGGCGAATCAACTCCTCGCGATCTCGGATCTGTGATACGAATGCCAGGGCGTCGTCATAGCAGCGGACTTCATGACCGTTACGCTCGCCCGCCGCTTTCGCCAGGAACGTGTGGAATCGGCTGGAGGCCTCCTCGCGGAACACGCCATCGGGGGCGAAGAACTCTCCGGCCGACTCGCGAAGCGATTCGGGGCATTTCATTCCGGGCCGAAACACCACTTTGCGCCTGGCGCCGTAACGCAGGAAAACCTCGCTGTACGCCGGGAGGAAACCTTTGGCGAAGGCGGCCTTTCCGCCTCGCCGCCGCCCCAGCCGCCCCAGCGCAAACTCGATGTGTTTGCACGTACCCAACGTATTGACGGCGAAATCGGGGCAAGAGCAGTAATTGACGCCCAGCCCCTCTCCGCGGATAGCCAGGCGATACGTGCGTTTCGTCTCCGGGTTCGTCACCTCGAATTCGGAGAACACCGGTTCTGCGCCGATGTTCTTGAGTTTGAACTTTTGCGCCGTGGCGAATTGCTTTCGCAGCGCCACCTGCCAGGCATCGAGGCTGAGTTCATCGGGTTTTCGCAGTCGCGAGATCTTGTGTTTCCCGGGCACCGCCTTCTTTGCTTTCTTGCGAGTCGCCATTGCTTATTTGTCTCCGCTTGTGGTGGTTGTCTGAAGAAAAATGGTGAACGGCATGCTTAAGCAGGTCAGAGCGCTGCGGAAAACCGCATTACTGCATAATAATGCAAGATCTGACGCTTCGGAACACGGACCTGGAACCGATATTTGATCTTGAAGCTATACCGTTCACCGACTGTCACTCTATTCTTCCGCCACGGTTCTGTCAATATTTCCGAATCATCTTTTCCGCAGAACATCACTTCTCAGGTACAGCGAGGGCTAACGGCGTTGTCTACAGAAGACCCTTCTGAGACGCCGTCTTTCCGGACACATGGCCAAACAGCGTCATGGACAGCTTCAGCCGGAACCCATATTTCAAGGGGGGTACAAATTGTACCCCAGTAGAAATTCAGCGATCACATGCCCTGTGCCCTGAGATATTCGACGCTCTTTTTCAGGATGTCTTCCGATCCGATAATCTCGAGAGTTGAACCGGCGATATCCGCATCCTTGAGGACATCGCAGACGCCCTGAATGTCGATCGCTCCGTCGCCGAGGGCGATGGTCGAGAAACCGCATCCGAACTCGGTCCCTCTCTTCGCTTCCCATTCGGCGTCCAGGTCCTTCCAGTGAACGTGATGGATCTTGTCCTTGAAGACCTTGGCCATTTCCACGGGGTCGGCTCCGCCGAGCCACGAATTGCCCGTGTCGAGATTCACGCCCAGCGACTGGGGATTGCCCAACCGGTCGAACACGTCCTGGATGCCCTTGATGCTGTCGGTTATCGGGCCGTGCGGCTCGAGGAGGATGCGCACGCCATAGTCTTCTGCCATCTGCACGGGTGCGTGAAGCTTCTCTGCAATAATAAATACGCGTTCTTCATACGAGAGGTCTTCGGCCCATTGGCTGCGGGGTTCCGACTCTGTTGTTACAACATCCCTGATACCGATGGCGGCCGCACATTGGATCGCCTTCATGATCTCGGCGGTCCCGTATACCCCTGGGTTGCTCGGTTCCAGCAGGCTCCCGTGCGCGCAGATCGTAGCCGGCGTGATCCCGTACTTGTCGAAGAGGCGTTTGATCTTGAAGGGGTTGTCATCGAGGCTGACGGTGGGGGAGAAGCCCGCGGATCCCAGCAGGCTGCCTCCTGAATTGGTGTCCGTGATATCGGCATAGTCGAAGCCCATTTCCCTGGCGCGCTTCAGTTGTACCTCGACGCTCGCAAACGGCTCGATCAGCAGAAATAGTCCGATGTTCATAATGATGCCTTTCTGTAAATCAATCAAAACTCCGCGGATCTCGGTGTGCGGGGGTAGGGGATTACGTCGCGGATGTTGGCCATCCCTGTGGCGAACTGGATCGTTCGCTCGAAGCCCAATCCGAATCCGGCGTGCGGGACCGTCCCGTAACGCCGCAGGTCGCAATACCACCAGTAATCGTCCACGTTCATCGACTGGGCTTCCATCCGCTCGGTCAGCACATCAAGCCGCTCCTCGCGCTGGGCGCCGCCGATGATCTCGCCGATCTTCGGCACGAGCACGTCCATGGCGGCCACCGTCTTGCCGTCGTCGCTCAGGCGCATGTAGAACGGTTTGATCGAGGATGGATAGTCGGTGATTATCACCGGTTTCTTGAACGTTTCTTCGGTGAGGTATCGTTCGTGTTCGGTCTGCAGGTCGATGCCCCATGAGACCGGGAACTGCCATTTGCAGTCGGCGGCTTCGAGGAGTTCGATGGCCTTGGTGTAGGTGATCCGCTCGAAGGGGCTTTCGGCGATGTGCGTCAGCGTCTCGATAACCGTGTTGTCGATCCGCTTGTTGAAGAACTCCATGTCGGCTGGGCACTTGTTCAAGATGCCGGCGAAGATGTTCTTGAGGAAGTCCTCCGCCAGGTCGGCGTCGCCCTGCAGGTCGCAGAACGCCATCTCCGGCTCGATCATCCAGAACTCAGCGAGGTGGCGGGGGGTGTTTGAGTTTTCGGCGCGGAAGGTCGGTCCGAAAGTGTAGACGTTGCCCAGCGCGCAGGAATACGTTTCGGCTTCGAGCTGTCCTGAAACGGTGAGGTACGTCGGGCGGGAAAAGAAGTCTTCGGCGTAGTCGATATTGCTTTCGTCGTCGCGGGGGAGGGCGTCGAGGTCGAGCGTGCTTACGCGGAACAGTTCGCCGGCGCCCTCGCAGTCGCTGGCGGTTATCACGGGCGTGTGGACATACAGGAACCCGCGAGACTGGAAGTATTCGTGGATGAGCCCAGCCATTGCGGACCGCACGCGGGCCACCGCGCCGAACGTGTTCGTCCGCGCGCGGAGATGAGCCTGGGTTCGCAGGAACTCGAACGTGTGGCGCTTCGGTTGGATGGGATATTTCTCGGCGTCGGCCAATCCGATCACGCGAACCTCTCGCCCGTGCAGCTCGACGCGCTGTCCCTTGCCCGGGCTCTCGACCACCTCGCCGCACACGATCAGCGAGCATCCGGCAGTCAGGTGAGATATCTCGTCATCGTAGTTGCCCAGTTCCTTGTCGGCCACCACCTGGATGCAATCCATACACGAACCGTCATTGAGCGTAATAAAGCTGAACCCTCCCTTGGACGCCCGGACAGTCCGAATCCATCCGCCAATAGTAACCTCACTGCCAACCTCAACGTCCGCCAGCACATCCGCGATAAGCGCTCTGTCAATGTTCATATAAACTTTCTCCAGTAATCCCTGCTCGAAGTGTAACTGTAACGACTGGCAATTGCCAACTGCCAACCGTAGATTCGTTTGCGAAATGCTTACCATCTGACGATAATACTCAAAGGAGCGTGTCGGACGGATTGTGGGTCTGGTCACGGATGATCGATAATGAAAAACGGAACTTGGCATTACGTAATCGCAGGTGTGGCAGGGGTGGCGGTGGTGGTTGCAATCATTATCGCCAGGGAGGCGTGGTCTTCCCGGCGGACGGTGACGCTGTCCGGTCCGGTCGCACGTGTTGTCCCGCCCGCTGCGACAACTCACCCTGTAGATACCAAAAGCGGACCTGCCGTCGATCCGGCCGGTTCGACAGAGACCGCCGATATGAATCCACCCGAAGCCGGACTGCTTGACCTCCCGAAAACCGCGGCGCCCGAGATCGAAAAGAAACCTGGCGCGGGTGCAGATACAAAAACCGCTCCGCCTCCGCCTCCGCCTCCGCCGGTTAAGCCCCTTCCGCCCGCCAAGGCGCCGCCGCTCAAGCCCGCCCCGGTCGACTCCAAAGACTTACCGCTCGGTCCGCTGATCTCGCCGAGCATACTGATCGAGAAAAGCGCCCTGCGACTTACCGTCTTCGACGGGGATGCGGGAGTGAAGTCGTACCGCATAGCCGCCGGGGCCGTCATCGGCGACAAGCAGTGCGAAGGCGATCGCAAGACGCCCGAGGGCGACTTCTACATCTGCATTCGCAAGACCAAGGGGCAGACGCGATACACCCGTTCGATGGGCCTGAGCTATCCGAATCTCGAAGACGCTCAGCGAGGCCGCCGCAACGGACTCATCACCGCTTCCCAACACTATGCCATCGCCCAGGCCATAAAGAACAATCGCAAACCGCCCTGGCAGACGAAACTCGGCGGGGCGATCATGATTCACGGTAAGCGAGAAAAGCGGACCGGCACACTCGGCTGCATCGCCCTCGACGACGACGACATCATAGAACTCTACAACAGACTCCCCCTCAACACGCCGGTAAGAATCATCCCCTGAGATAAACAAAGGGGTCAGGGCTCTTTGTTTATTTAAGTGCGTCGGGGGAAACAAAGAGTCCTGACCCCTTTATTTCGCCCAGGACACAGCGAACGGACGTCAGGCCGGAGCGCCGCCCTGGGTTTCATGTCCGTTATCAACCAAGTCTTGTAAGGGCGCAACTGCCTTGTAAAGCGAATGTTGCGCCCTGGCAGGGCTTGGGCTGACAAAATCCGGGAACCCAGGGCGTCGCTTTGCTTTGCCTTGGGCTGTCGAATTTCAGCCCGTCAGGCTGTAAGGCATAACAACAAAACCTCTTCAGGAAACCCAAACCACTCGATGAATACAAACGGTCTTTGACATCCAAATTTAGATGCGTACGTCCTGATCGGTGCTGTGCCCTCGGCGCATTAAAACGCGCGCCTGTTGTGCAGGTGCGCGTTGGGGTTGCGTTTATTGCCGGGTTATTCTTCGGGGGTTTCGAGAATGTCAGCGTCGGTCGGAGGGGTCCAGGTGCGTTTTTGGGGCTTGACGATCATTCCGTTGCGGATGGCTTTGGCCGAGACGTTAATCTTGACGATCTTGCCGTCTATTACCGCGCGAACCCGCTGTATATTGGCTTTGAACTTCCGCTTGGTCTTTCCGGTGATCTTCCTGCCGACTCCGCCGAGGCGTTTGGCTTTACCGCGGTGGGTGTAGGTTCGTCCGGACGTCGTTTTCTTTCCCGTAAAGGGGCATACGCGAGGCATGTTGTGCTCCAGTAATCTTCAAGTATCCTGAATCGAGCCGCGTATTATAGCGATTTATCAGTTTGGGGACAAGGGCGCCGGCGAGATTTTTTTGGTAATCCGCGCCGCAGTTCTACTTGTCTTCTTCTTTTTCCTTTTCCATCGCCGCGACCAATTGCTGCTGGACGTTTCCGGGCACGGGTTCGTAGTGGCTTAGTTCCATCGTGTAGGAGCCTTGTCCGCCGGTGACCGAGCGGAGTTGGCTGTTGTACTGCATTACTTCCGACAGGGGGGCCTGGGCCTTTACGACCACCTGGTTACCGGGCAGCATGTCCTGCCCGATGATTCGCCCGCGCCTGCCCGAGAGGTCCGAGGCGATGTCGCCCATAAAATCTGCGGGCACGGATATTTCCATGTCTACGATGGGTTCGAGGATGGCGGGTTTGGCTTTTTTCACCGCATCGATGAACGCCCACTTACCTGCCGCCCGGAATGCCACTTCCTTCGAGTCGACCGGGTGGTGTTTACCGTCGTAGACGCTGACGCGAATATCCTGCATCGGATATCCCGCCACGGCGCCGTGGACGAGCACGTCCCTGACGCCCTTTTCTATCGCCGGCAGGTATTGTCGCGGGATGGATTCGCCAAACAGGTCGTTGACGAACTCGAATCCCTCGCCTCGCTCCATCGGCTCGACGCGAAGATATACCTCGCCGAACTGTCCCGAGCCGCCGGTCTGCTTCTTGTGGCGGTGGTGTCCGTCAGCCTTTCCGGTGATCGTTTCCTTGTAGGGTATCTTCGGGGGCTTGGTCTCGACTTCCAGGTCGAAACGCTCCTTCATCTTGGTCAGGAGTATTCGCAGGTGCAGGTCGCCTATCCCTGAAATCACGGTTTCGTGCGTCTGGTTGTCGCGAGCGTATCCGAATGTGGGGTCTTCCTGGCTGAGTTTTGTCAGAGCTTCGGATATTTTCTGTTCGTCGCCGCGCTTCTTGGGTGTTACCGCCAGTGAGAACATCGGCGTGGGAGCGGCCGGAATCGAGCAGTACATCTCACCCTGGTCGGCGTGCAGGACGGCTCCGGGTGTGATCTCCTCGACCTTCGCCAGGGCGATAATGTCGCCCGCGACGGCGGACTTTACATCTTTGCTTTCCTTACCGAGAATCTTGTAGAGGTGTCCGACTTTTGCGGTTTTTTTTGCATCGCCGAGATAGTAGGTCGATTCGGGCGTAACGGTGCCCTGCAGAATGCGAATCCACGCCAGTTTTCCGACGAACGGGTCGGTGGTGACCTTGAACGCCTGAGCGATCAGGGGCTTGGCGGGGTCGGTGGAGACTTCGACTTCATCGGCTTCTTCGTCTTCGCCCGCCATAACCGGTCGCCTGGTGCAGTTGGCCGGTGAGGGGAAGTACTTTGTGATTGCATCAAGTGCGTCCCTCACGCCTATGTCGGACTTGGCGGAGGTGAACAGGATTGGGACCACCGTGCCTTCGACCATAGCCTTCGACATGGCGGCCGCCAGTTGGGCCGCGGTGAGTTCTTCACCGCCGAGATAGGCTTCCATCAACTCTTCGTCGGCTTCGACGATGTTTTCGATAAGTTCGGTGTGCGCGTCGGCGACGTTTCCGAGATCGCTGTTTCCGGTATCGTTTGCGAAGCAGTCGATGACGGAGGTGTTTCCATTTGCCGGCAGATTCATCGGTTTGCAGGCCTGTCCGAACGTCTCGGTGATCTGGCCCACGAGGCGTTCGATATCAACGTTCTCGGCGTCGATCTTGTTGGCAATGAGGGCTATGGGCATCTTGTTTGCCTGGGCGAGTTTGAACATGCGGCGGGTGTTTACTTCGAGACCCGCGGGCGCCGAAATGACAATCACCGCGATATCCGCGCCGCCCGAGGCGCTGATTGCCCCGCCGATGAAGTCCGGGTATCCCGGAGCGTCGATAATGTTGATCGTCGCGGCGGCATGATCGAAAAACGCCATCGCCGGGTCCACCGAGTGCTTGCGGTCCTTCTCGATGTCGGTGTGGTCCAGATGGCTCGTACCGTCGTCCACCGAACCCAATCGGCTGGTGACCTTGGTTTCGTGCAGCATCGCTTCGCCAAGGGTGGTCTTGCCCGACCCGCCGTGGCCGAGGAGTACGATGTTCCTGATGTTCTCTGCTTTAGAAGCCGGCATAGTATTAGTCTCCCGAAAGGGTTTTTTAATAATAAATATACGCTCCAAATCGGACCGCACCGGACCCGCGCTGAACCATGGGTGTCGCCGCGGGGACCTCATGCAAAACGGAACGGAACACTATACCCATCTGGTGCGCAAGGGCAAGCAAAACTTCCCGGTAAGCGTCTCGAATCGTCACGGGCGCTTGCGTTTTGTCATCGGCAGGCGCTTAGACAGGAACTGTCCGGTGTACGAATCCTTGCACGCGGCGACCTGTTCGGGGGTTCCCTGGGCGACGATCTGTCCGCCGGCGTCGCCGCCTTCGGGACCGAGATCGATGATCCAGTCGGCGCATTTTATCACGTCGAGGTTGTGTTCGATGATGATTATCGTGTTGCCCATATCCGCCAGGCGGTTCAGCACGTTCAGCAGGTTGTGTATGTCGGCGAAGTGCAGGCCAGTGGTCGGCTCGTCCAGGACGTAAAGCGTGTGTCCCGTTGCGGTTTTGCCAAGTTCGCTCGCCAGTTTCACCCGCTGGGCCTCACCGCCGGACAGTGTGGTTGAACTTTGCCCGAGTTCGATGTAGCTCAGGCCGACGTCGTTGAGGGCCTTGAGCAGTTGCTTGATCTTCGGGAAGGCGTCAAAGAACCCCAGCGCCTCCTCGATACGCATTGCAAGCACGTCGGCGATATTCCTGCCCTTGTAGCGGACCTCGAGGGTCTCGCGGTTATAGCGTGCGCCCTTGCATTCCTGGCACGTGACGTAAACGTCAGGCAGGAAGTGCATTTCGATGCGCTTGGTGCCCTGTCCCTGGCAGGCCTCGCAGCGACCGCCCTTAACGTTGAAACTGAACCGTCCGGGCTTGTATCCGCGTATCTTGGCCTCCCGCGTCTTGGCGAAGAGCTGCCTGATCGAATCGAACACGCCCGTGTAAGTCGCCGGATTGCTCCGGGGCGTACGCCCGATCGGCGACTGGTCGATCTGGATGACTTTGTCGATCTTGCCCGTGCCGAGGATCTTGTCGAATGTACCCGGGCGATCCTTGCTGGCATGCACCCGCCGTTTCAAAGCCGGAAGCATCGTCAGGTTCACCAGCGTGCTCTTGCCCGAACCGCTGACGCCCGTAACGCAGATAATCCCCCCCAGTGGGAACACCACCGACAGGTCCTTGAGGTTGTTTTCGCGACAGCCGCGTATCTCGATACTGCGTTTCCTGGCCAGGGTCCGCCGGCGAACAGGGGGCTCGATCTCCATCAGCCCCGAAAGGTACTTGCCGGTAACAGACTCCTCGGTCGCGCAGATATCGGTAAGCGTGCCTTGTGCGACCACCCGCCCTCCGTGCCTTCCGGCGGCCGGTCCCATGTCGATCACCTGGTCGGCGCTGCGGATCGTCGCTTCGTCATGTTCGACGACTATCACCGTATTACCAATGTCGCGAAGGTGCTCCAGCGTTCCAATGAGACGCTGGTTGTCCTTCTGGTGCAGTCCGATGGTCGGTTCGTCAAGGACATAGCAAACGCCGACCAGCCCGCTGCCGACCTGCGTGGCCAGGCGGATCCTCTGGGCCTCTCCACCGGAAAGAGTCGCCGATTTCCTGCTCAGCGAGATGTAGTCCAGACCGACTCCGACGAGGAACTCCAGGCGGTGGCGTATTTCGCGCACGATCATTTCGGCGATCTGGGCCTTTTCGGCGTCCAGCGAGAGAGACTCGAAAAACGCCTTGGCTTCGGCGATGCTCAGCGACGTGACGTCGTGAATGTTCTTTCCGTCTATGGTAACCGCCAGCGAAGCGGCCCGGAGCCTCGCCCCGGCGCACTGCGTGCATGGATGTTCCGAGAGATACGAGTGGAGTTTGGCTTTTACGAATTCGCTGTCGGTGTTCTGCCACCTGCGTGTGAGATTGGGTATCACGCCCTCGAACTTACCGTTCGGGTCGCCATTGAGCAGCAGGTCCCGCACCTCGTCCGACAAATTCTCCCACGGCAGGTTTGCGGGCACGCCATAATGCCTGCAGAAGCGTCGCACCATGCGATTATAGAGGATGTTCATTCGCTTTCCGCCGTGGCGCCAGGCGTCAATGGCGCCCTGGCTCAGCGAAATGCTCTTGTCCGGGACGATCAGATCCTGGTCGAATTCCAGGATTGTGCCCAGTCCGTCACAGGCCTCGCATGCGCCGTAGGGGCTGTTGAAACTGAACATTCGCGGCGCGAGTTCCGGAAGGTTGGATTCGGGATGTTTGGGGCATGCGTAGGTGGCGCTGAAGAGGCGATCGGTCCAGTTTGCGTACGGATTGTCCGAATCTTCGGGGGCTTTGGGCTTCTTCGAGGCGTCGTCTGCCGACGGTTCGTGCGAAATAGTCAGCAGCCCGCCGGCCAGATTCAGCGCCGTTTCGAGACTGTCCGACAGGCGGATGCGAACGGTCTCCCTGAGTATCAGGCGGTCCACCACCACGTCGATCGAGTGCTTCTTGTTCTTGTTGCCCTTGATCTCGGTCATTTCCCGCAGATCTACTATCCGCCCGTCGATTCGCACGCGGACAAATCCTTCGCGGCGAACGTGATGCAGCAGTTCGGCGTGCCGGCCTTTCTGCCCGCGAACTATCGGGGCGAGCACCATGAACTTCATGCCTTCGCCCATCGCCATGATCGCGTCGACCATCTGGCTGACGGTTTGGCTGGTGATGGGGCGCCCGCAGGTCCAGCAGTGCGGACTGCCCACCCGCGCAAAAAGCAGCCGCAGGTAGTCCGAAATCTCGGTAGTTGTCGCCACCGTGGAACGCGGGTTTGAGCCCCCTCCACGCTGCTCGATGGCGACGGTGGGGGGCAGGCCCTCGATATGCTCGACGTCCGGTTTGGCCAGTTGCTCCAGAAACTGTCTCGCGTACGCCGACAGGCTCTCGACGTACTTCCGCTGCCCTTCGGCGTAGATCGTGTCGAACGCCAGCGAACTCTTTCCCGACCCGCTCAGGCCCGTTATCACCACCAACTTGTCGCGGGGGATGTGGACGTTAACGTTGCGCAGATTATGCTGCCTGGCCCCCAACACCACGATCTCGCGTGGTTTCACCGCCTCAGCCGCGACGACTGCGTTTTTCTTGGCGCCATTGGCCTTCTTAGCGGTCTTCCGGGTTGTCTTCTTCTTTTCAGCCATGGGTGCGGAATCGAGCAGTATACCGCGCATGGGCTTGCGGGTCAATATGGCGGTGTGGTCGTCTATCTTGCCATGGGCGATCTGATTTATGACAATAGGTCGACAGTTTTTTCGTGTCGATAGACAAATGTCCGCTTCGGCGGCGTCATATGGGTAGAGAGTAAGGACTCGCGATGGACCACGACTACGGGCAGTGGTCCGCGTGGCTGGATGAGCATGGTCCCACACTGGTTCTATTGGCCAGGCAGTGGACCGAAAGTCACGCGGAAGCTGAAGACGTAGTTCAGGATGCGTTTGTACGCTTCTGGCCGAAGAGGGCCTCTGCGCGCGATGCTCGGGCGTATCTTTATTCGTGCGTGCGGTCGGCCGCGATGGACCGGCGGCGAAGCGACGCCAGACGCCGCAGGCGAGAGGAATTGGCCCGGCCCGCCGACAATGAAGAAAACCTCTTCGAACACACGCTGGAACAGGACGAACGCCGCGAGGCGATCGAAAAGACGCTGCGATCACTACCGGACGAGCAGAAGGAAGTTGTCATCATGAAGATATGGGGCCAATTGACATTCCAGGGCATCGGTCAGGCATTGGCGATTTCCGCCAACACGGCCGCATCGCGATACCGTTATGCCCTGACGTCTCTGCGGAAGAGTCTCCAGCAGGAGCAGGTCGGATGAACGACGAAATGCGAGAATTCGAAGATATCGAAACCGAGTTGCATTCGCTGCAGCCGCGCCGAGCGTCACCGATCCTGGCCAGGCGTATTGACCGGAAACTGCGCCGCCGCCAAGCCGTCAGACCGCTGCCTTGGGCTCGTCTGGCGACGATGGCTGCCGCAGCGTGCGCCATAATCGCCGTGATGATATGGCGGCCGGGCATTGGCCTGCTCGACGAGCCCCATGGCGGATCGCTCGCCGAGGGGTGTTCGGTGGCGCCGTTTGGGATCGCTGAATTTGCTGTGATCTCGCCGCGGCGCGTCCGCCTGGATGCCGGCGAACTGTACGTTCAGATCGACCGCGAACTGGCCGGCGGCGAGCCGTTTGTAATCGAGACACCATCAGGTGAGGCCCGGGCAGTGGGAACTCGCTTCTACGTCGAAACGAAAGGAACAGAGAAAATGAGCAACGGAAAGAGCAAAATTGCGGCGATGACGCGAGTGGTCGTGCTGGCCGGACTGGTTCAATTGGTTAATGACGCGGGCATCGTTAGTGGCGGACCGGGCGAGGCGCTTGGCGCCGAAGGTGTCGCCGCGCCGAAGAAGCACGTTGCCGACCTGACGGGCAGGTTCGGGCAGTTCTACGAACCGATTGACGTGGACGTGAAACCGTCCATCCCGGCCTACACGCTTCCTCTGACGCCGAAGAAGGTCGCAAACTGGGACGAGGCGACAAAGAAACTCGGTCTGGGCGCCGCGGCCCAAGCCAAGCTCAAGGCCAACGGATTTGTCGTCGTGCCCCTGCCCGCCCTGCGTGACAAGAACAGCCGCCCCATACCCAAAGACGATATCACCAAGCCGTACGAGGGGCTCAAGATCGCCGGCGTGCCGATCTTCGTGACGACCGACACGCTGCTGCACCTGTACCACGTGCAGTTCGACGAGACGCTCAAGGACATCGAAGAACGAGAGTTCTACGGCGA